>SYCV01000043.1 GCA_005786805.1 Planctomycetia bacterium
AAGCCAACATCCTGGCTGTCATCGGAATTCCACTTCCTTTCGCACTGAGTGGCTCTTAGGGACCTTAGCGGACGGTCTGGGTTGTTCCCCTCTCGACTACGAAGCTTATCCCTCGCAGTCTAACTGCCGCAGCTTGATACATGGGTATTCGGAGTTTGGTTGCGAGGGGTAGCCTGGTAGGCCCCCCAGCGCATTCAGTCGCTCTACCCCCAATGCCATCTGTCACGACGTTAACCCTAAAGTTATTTCGGAGAGAACGAGCTATCTCCACGTTTGATGATACTTTCAATCCTCCACACAGGTCATCCCCTAGTTTTTCAACACTAGTGAGTTCGGACCTCCATGAGGTGTTACCCTCACTTCATCCTGCCCATGCGTAGATCACGTGGTTTCGCGTCTACCGCACCCAACTTAGCGCCCGTTTAAGACTCGCTTTCGCTTCGGCTTCAGGCCAAAGGCCCTTAACCTTGCTGGTTACGGTAAGTCGCCGGATCATTATGCAAAAGGCACGCCGTCACCCGGGCTTGCGCCACTGGGCTCCGACCGCTTGTAGGCATGTGGTTTCAGGTTCACTATCCTACCCTTATCGGGTTTCTTCTCATCTTTCGCTCGCGCTACTTGTTCGCTATCGGTCACCAAAGAGTATTTAGCCTTGCGGGATGGTCCCCGCAGATTCAGACCGGATTCCACGTGGCCGGCCCTACTCAGGTGCCAAACAAACTGACTCTACCTTTTACCTACCGGACTTTCACCGTCTATGGTGCGACATTCCAGACGCTTTGGTTAGGTATAATCAGTCGTAAGTCTGGTCCTACAACCCCAACTAGAAATTCCAGTTGGTTTAGGCTGTTCCGCGTTCGCTCGCCGCTACTGACGGAATCGATTTTTCTTTCTATTCCTTCGGGTACTGAGATGTTTCAGTTCTCCGAGTTTGCCGCATACACCAAAGTATTCAGTGTAAGCTTATTCAGGAATCCCGGTATCAACGCTTGTTTAACAACTCCACCGGGCTTATCGCAGTTTTCCGCGCCCTTCTTCGTCTTTTGGTGCCAAGACATCCCCCACACGCCCTTAGTAATTTGGACGCATCGATCCTGTCTTCTCCTCATCTCATGTTTCCATGAAATACGAAAAAAACAAAAGTCGACTTCCAGATTACGATCAACACTTCCCGCTAAGAAAATGTCAATCAAATATGTAACGATCCTTAAGTTCTCTCTATTCTAAAGGCTCTCGCAAAGTTCACTTTCAACAACTCGACTTAGATTGCTCTAACTTTTGTTGTTTGATCTTGCGATGCAACTTCTTACCGCTGCCTAATTGTCAAAGACCAAAAAAGCTTCCATTGGAAGCCTGTGTGTCACTCTCTTTAATATCGAATATTAATCCAGTGCACATTATGATTTTTAGAGTAGTTCTGCCTCATGACAAGGGCACAGTAATAATTTTTTTTCAAAACTAATCAAAAGCCCGGAAAATTCAGCTATTTCTATCACCATTTATTTTTTTCAGGATTAACTCCAAATACGCCACAGTATCCAATTCTTCACTCTTATACCTTGATTTATGCCTCCAATTAGGCTTTTCTTTCCATGTTCCGGGCACATTCTGGGGTGTCCGGCAAAACCAAGCATCTTCAAGATTCACAAGTACTGTACCAGAATCACTTTGCGACAATTCCTCAAAAATATTACCAAGAACTATCTCCATCTGATTTTGGGGGGCCATTCCACTTATATCTTCATTCTTTTTAACCTTAATGGCATCGCAAACTGCTTCTCTCATAACTTTTCTTGCGTTTTGCTCCACGACTGATTCTTCCTCTGTTAATAACCCCATTTCCACCCTTTCATTAATGTCCAAGCCATTCCAAAACGCAGCAAATGTTGGAAGATCGTGAGTGTTTATGCTCGCAATCGCCCCCTCGGGCGCATTATTCAAGACCCGCCCTTCCCAGGGATTTATCTCAAATTGACCGACATAAAGCCGATGCCATCCATGATTTTTCATCATTGGACGCACTGCCGGGGGAACGGTGCCCAAATCCTCCCCTGCAATAAGGGTCTTATGTTTCAATGATTCAAGGTTAAAAATCGCATACATAGCCTCAGAATTATAACGAACATAAGCCCCATTTTTGGCCCCCAATCCCCTTGGGACCCAGTAAAGACGGTGTAAACCCATGACATGGTCCACCCTGAGCATCGAACTATGCTTCATATGATGACTAAGGCAACTTCTCAGATATTCCAGATTATTCTCCAGGATTTTGTCAGGCCTTAGCGGTGGGAAACCCCAATCTTGCCCCAAGGTGAAAAAGCTATCGGGAGGCGCGCCCCCTGATGCTCCCATTGCAAACAATTCCCTATGCCTAAAAACATCATAACTGTCCGCATTCACACCCAAAGGCAAATCCAAATATAAACCTTTTGACCCAAACTCGAGCGCTTTTTCAGATAGGCTGTTAATCTGCTCCTCCGCCCACCATTGTGCCAAAATGTGGTACCACCGAATTGATGAATCCACATCATCAACATTAAGTTGACCAGCTTTTAACAAATCCGGCCATTCATGCCATGACTTCCTATATTTCTCGACATTTGCGCGAAAAAGGGCAAAATCTAAAACTTCGGGCCTTTTCTTGAGATAAGAGTCGAGCGATGCTTTTCGTGAGGGATTTGCGGCTTTCAAAAAATCCCTCACAAGCACTTCAAGAACTTTGCGCTTGAGCTTCATGACTTTGGGATAATCAACCAAATCCAGTTGTCTCAACTTTTGAGCTTCTGCTTGAAATTCCGCAGATTCAAATAACTTACGGGCATCCGGCGAGTGTTGAAACTCAAAGATTTTTTGCACATCGAGGTAAAATTCATTCCAAAACAACCTGCTTGCCGGTGAATACGGGCTGATCTCGCAAGGTTCATCTAAAAACGCCGATAACAAAGGTAATGTGCCAACAACCTTTCCGCCACGCTTAGCAGTCCACTCGATGAGATTTTCCAAATCTGTGAAGTCTCCGGCGCCCAAATTTCGATCAGACTTTGCAGCATAAAGTGGAAGAAAAACACCCCAATTTTTTTGATTCGGTTCAAAGTTTGCCCCATGCGCCTTCTGTGGCGATGCCAACAATGCCGATTGCAAATTGCCAAAAGGCCCCTCTAGAAAAAACCTGTGACATCCCAGGGGTATTTTTTGGGGCACCTCAATTTGGAGGGTCACAAATTCCCTGCCGCATACCACCTTGGTGGATGAAATCACCAGATCAAATATTGAGAATTCCCAAGCGATTTGAGTGCCATTTTCAAGATCCAAGCCAGCCTTGCAAATGCCTTCCACACCATATTTTGGCAGTAGCAAGGGAATTTCAGCATATCCATATTCACCAGAAAACCACGCAACAATCACGGGTTCAATTGGTTTTGAACTATCAAGAATAAGTTTTGAGTTTAAAAATTGGGCTGATTCATCAGGATGCTTGATGGGGATATCAAGCTGGTTAAGTATCGCAATAAAGGCTTCATTGGAAGATTCAACCCATTTCCCAGATGCATCAAAATACCCTTTTTCAATACCACATGCCTCAGCGAGATTGCATAATCCTTCATGCTGTTCCATAATTAAAAGATCCCATAAGTTATAAGAATAAAAATATTTGCACTTTCAAAGAACCTCGTTCCCTGCCCGACTTTAGAATTAAATGAATACTATTGCCTTGAAATGGGTAATGTTCAAGGTAATAGTATTTAAAACCAAAGGTGACTTTGGATGGAAAACATCATGCAAATTTCACTTAACATAATAACACCGCCCGACACCTGCCATTACCTGGCGGGCAGGGAGAGCGTGACCGAATGCGATTTGATGGCTGAGATATCAAGCGAGGAATATGAACAACGACTCCTGGATGGCTGGAGACACTTTGGAAGGCAGGTTTTCAGACCTGTCTGTGAAGACTGCAAAGAGTGCAAATCATTGCGAATTCCAGTAGGGCAATTCAAGCCAAACAGGAGTCAAACACGAAATTTCAAGGCAAATCAAGATCGAATCACCCTTGATATTGAAACCCCCCAACTGACAGATGAAATCATGGATCTTTATGACAGATTTCATGCTGAAAGGTCTTTTTCAAGAGATTGGCCTGCAAAGCAGGACCAAGATGAATTTTCTTATGATTGTTCGTTTCTTGACAACCCCTTTCCTGTGGAGCAATGGATGTATAGGGAGAATGGGAAACTGTGCGGGGTTGGGTATGTTGATCGCTTGAAGTGTGGCTTATCTGCGATTTATTTTTTCCATGACCCCCTCCTATATGCTTATGGACTGGGTATTTGGAATGTAATTAGTTTGATCAACGATGCAAAAAAAAATAACCTGGCCCATGTTTATCTTGGGTATTATGTGAAGGGTTGCCAGTCGTTGGAATACAAATCCGGGTTCAAACCAAATGAAATATTGACACCCCGTGGAAAGTGGGTTCCGTACCTTTAGTCCTATGCAAAAGCACAAGGATTATTTCTAAAAATAATGCAATATAAATCACCCACAAACAGCTTTTAAAAAAAATTGTTTTACTTGTAAAGTATCTTTCCTTAATGCTTGATATCAATGGATTATGGCATTAGGATAATCGTTATGCTTAAGGATAAATACAAATGATAATTTATAGAGACTCAACCAAGTCCTTGCTTTTAGCGTGATTTAAATTTTTAGCAGGTCTTCCGGAAGAAAAGCTGGCTTTGTTTGGTTATCCAAGGGAAATAATTTCAACCGAGGTGTTCATGTCTGGTGAAGTGATTGTCGAAACACGAAAGCTTACGAAAGTGTACCGGGATTTTTGGGGCAGACAAAAACACACTGCTCTACGCGCCTTGAATATTGAAATAAAAAAAGGTGAGATTTTCGGTTTGCTTGGCCCAAACGGTTCAGGAAAAACCACAACCATCAAGTTACTTCTTGGCTTGTTGTTTCCCACCGATGGTGAGGCATTCGTTTTTGGAAAACCCGCGGCGGATGTCACAAAAAATGAACGCATTGGCTACCTGCCTGAGGAATCCTATCTCTATCGGTTCCTTAACGCGGAGGAGACACTCGATTTTTATGGCAGACTTTTCAACATGGATGCCAAGACAAGAAACCAGCGCTCCAAGGAATGGATTGAGCGCGTGGGCCTGACATCCAATCGCAAGCGCATTCTAAAGGAATATTCAAAAGGCATGAGGCAAAGAATTGGCCTGGCCCAGGCAATGATCAATGATCCTGATCTTGTGATCCTTGATGAACCAACATCTGGCTTGGACCCACTTGGCGCCCGATGGATGAAAAATCTTATCGTCGAACTCAGAGATCAGGGCAAGACCGTTATCATGTGCAGTCACAGACTAGAAGATGTGCAGGATATTTGTGACAGGATTGCAATTTTGAATCTGGGCGAACTTCAAGCCTACGGCAATGTCAAAGAACTTTTGCAGGATGTCAATCGGCTTGAACTCCGTGCCAGCGGTTTACAAATCACTGATAATTTAAGAAGGGAACTCACGGAGTTGCTTTCACGCCATGGCGGTAAAGTTGATTCCCTTGGGCATCCCACAACCACATTGGAAGATTATTTCCTAAGGATCGTCGAAGAAAGCAAGGCCCATCCCGGCAGAAGGTTCTTGCCTTCCGAAGTAAAACCCAAATAAACATCAGGTTTCCCTTGATAATCAATATTGGCGGAGCTTTTAGAAAATGGATTCCTTGATATTCGCAACTTTGTTCGTCGAACGAGACCCTCTGTCTTGGGTGGATGTTCCCTCGGGTGTATTGCAGTGGTCCCAAAGCGTTGGAGGATTTTCATGCCTTGGGTTGGTTTTATGGCTCATTTTCGGATGGCTCAGAACCTCGACTGTTGACAAAAACCGCATACCTTCCTGGAAAAAAATTGTTTTCTCGGTGCTTGCACTTTCGGGATTAATCCTCTTCGCCATCACCATCAGTCTCCGTCTGATCGGAGCAGGGGCAAACACTGATTCACAAACAACCAAGTTCCTAGATAGTATGCAGATACTGGCCAGTATGCTTTGCCTCGGTGCGACTTTATTCCCATTCCTTTGCAATATTCCCAAATTCAGCCTCAGCCGAATATTCGGGCTTGCCAAACTAAGCTTTCAGGAGGCTCTCCGTAGAAAAGTCATATATGCGTTTGCCGCCCTTTTATTAATATTTCTGTTTGCCAGTTGGTTCATCCCTTACAAACCTGAAGACCAGGTCAGAAGTTATGTTCAAGTTGTCTACTGGGCCATGTCACCACTGTTTTTATTGACCGCATCGTTACTAGCCGCATTCAGCATCCCCGCAGACATCAAAAGCCAGACCATCCACACAATTGTGACCAAGCCGGTGGAGCGATTTGAAATCATATTGGGTAGATTCCTTGGTTTTATCGCGCTTATGACCATCATCCTGATAGTGATGACAGCAACGAGCCTGCTTTATGTCATCCGGGGAGTGGATCCTGCCGCTGCGGCTGAAAGCCTCAAAGCGCGTGTTCCACTCTATGGCGAGTTGAGCTTTTTGAACACGGAGAACGACAAAAAAGGGGACAATGTTGGAAGAGAATGGGAATACCGGAGCTATATAGCTGGCCCGGGCATGGGAGGGAAAGGGCCTGCGACCGCAGTTTGGACATTTCCATTTCCTCCCGGCAACCTTGCAGACCGCGAAAAGGTCCGGGCTGAGTTCACTTTTGATATTTACCGCACCACCAAGGGGCGAGAAAACCGTGGTGTCGCCTGCTCTTTCACTTTCCAGACCTGGAGATTCAAGGAAGGCGATGACAAAATTTATGAGAGGGAAAAAAGACAAGCCCTCCTCAATCGTAATGGAAAATCTGACGCCCAGATTGAAAACGAACTTGCAGAGAAATATGGATATTATGTTTTCCCGAGCAAGCCCATTTTTGACTATCAAACATTATATCTTGACATCCCATCTGGCCTTTTCAAAAACGCTGTCACCCAGGATGCAAACCGGGCAACAGAACTGCGTGGAACCAATCGTCCGATAGAACCCATCAAGGTCAAGGTGACCTGCCTCGACCCCACCCAATACATAGGGATGGCAAAATATGATCTTTATTTCCGTGCTGATGACCCCGAGTCCACAAACGAGAAACTCTGGTTTTCAATTAATTTCTTCAAGGGTTCCATCGGCCTATGGCTTCGTATGTGCCTCGTGACAGGTATAGCAGTTTGCCTTAGCACTTATCTTACCGGAGTTATCAGCCTTCTTTTCACATTGATCCTTTACATGGGCGGGTTGGTGCAGGAATTCATCCAACAAGTCGCAACCGGTCAAAACCCCGGCGGTGGCCCCGTTGAGTCACTATTCAGGTTGGTCAGGAGGGAAAACATGGCCGCGCCTTTGGAACAAACCACCGCCAACCAGATTGCAACAAGCAGTGATGTATTTTTCCGTTGGGTGATAAGAAGATTGCTCGACATAATACCCGATGTTGAAAGATTGGACTTCACTGTATTTGTCGCGGAAGGATTCGACATATCCGGCACTCAATTAATCCTAAACGCATTGATTTTATTTGGTTATCTCACCCCGTGGGCGATATTGGCGTATTTCCTTCTTAGGTGGCGTGAGATTGCATCATCATGATCTTTAATTTTAACCCTGTTTCTTCTTCATGGTCAGAGGTTTAACATGGCAAGTCCATTTCAAAAACAGGCGAGAGATAGGAAGTTCATCTACATAGGCCTGATAATAGTTTTATTCACATTTGCCTGGTTCTGGCGCCATTACAATATTGATGCACAGGCAAGCAAACTCGCCATTCGCGAGATAAACCGGGGGGATGTTGAACTTTCTGGTTCTGTGATAAGGCTAACACTTACAGGCTCAAGAGGCTTGGCAACCTGCGCGCTTTGGATTTCAGCAATAGACAAGCAAAAAAAGAACCAATGGAATGAACTTGAACTACTGGTTCGATCGCTGACCAAGCTACAACCTTATTTCATAACCCCGTGGTTGTTTCAAAGCTGGAACCTTGCTTACAATGTTTCCGTGGAATCTGACAGGGTCAGGGATAAATACTTCTACATCACGCGAGGCATAGAGCTACTTGCGGAGGGTGAGAAACAAAACCGCAATCATCCGGACCTGCGCTTTAATATTGGTTTTTACAATCAACACAAAATCTGCCAAAGCGATGAGACCAACACACTCAGATCGCTCTTTCAACTAAGCTGCATTCCACCCAGCGAAAGGGATCCGTCCCGGTTCAGAGTCTTCACAGATGAAGGAAGGGAACTACGCTGGGCTGAATTCGCCTCTTTTCTTGCAGAAAACCCGACCAATCAAACCATGAAAGCCCGGATTGAAAAAGCGATGCGTGAATTTGATAATTTTTGCAAGGACCATCCGCAACTTGCAAGGCGGCTGCGGGATGGAATCCGCAGGGAAACAAAATTTGCACAAGCCCGTCAATTCTCATGTGAGTCTGTGGATGCGGTGATTGGTTTTCTTTCAGACAATCAGGGTGTCCCCTCCCTTTTTGAGGACACGCCGCCTGCCCCTCCAAATGGATGGGAAGCGAAAAAAGACAAATTAAAATCGGTTGAGCAAAGATTTCCCGTGCTCCCGCCCCCAAGGCGAGTGGAAAAACCCCAGGTTGAATTTTTACCCGGTGAACTCACTTACGAATCACGCCTTGGAGATGAATTTGACGCTTACGCCAATGCCCGGGCCTGGTATTCCTACTCTCAAGAACCTATTCCCCCCGCGGATGTGCTTCCCGGTTCGACCCAACCGTTGGTCGACCGTAATCTCCAGCGAAAGCCGAAGACTATCGCCACTCTTATTTTTAGAAATTATCCTGCCCGCGCACAAAGCTATATAGGCGAAAGATTACAGCAGGAGGGTTGGTTTGATGATTCAGGATGGAGAATTTACGGATGGTTTGAAGGGGATAACTTCAGTGATGGCTCACCCGCGCTGATAGGAAATGGCCGGGATAAATGGTCCCTTAAAGCATGGGAAGATGCAGCACGCCTTTGGCAGGATCATGCGGAACAAAACCATATGATGTTCAAGTCTGCGGAGGAAGAAGCCGTTAA
>SYCV01000004.1 GCA_005786805.1 Planctomycetia bacterium
CGGATTTAGAGTCAAAACTGGATGACGACAGAAAAGAAAGACTAAAACAAGGGCTTCAAATCGCCAAGGCGGAGAACATTCGTGGACACCTAGCCCTCGTGACTGACCATTTAAACAAGTACAGTGAGAATCAGGAATCGATTAGAAATTTCAAGCCTGCGTCGATTTATACTGAACAAAATCATTTTGCGATGAAGAAAATAGCAGATGCTTGGAGAGCACCTAAAAAGTCCGTGCAGTCTCTGAAAGAACTTCAAGACAAAGTGGCAAAGATGGTTCGTGACCAAAAAGAGATAAATGAAAACAGAAAAGATGAGAATGCGCCCAAAACACCAGAGGCAAAAACAGAAGTCGCGAAAAAAGAAGCGGAAATGGCAAATACCACCAAGGATATTTTAAAAACACCCGAACCCGCTATTCAAAACGCAAAACCAGACTTGGAAAAAGCTGAAATGGCACTAAAAGAGGCTGCCAAAACCTTGGCATCCTCTGAAGATAAAAAAGCAATGGACGCACAGGATAAAGCCCTTAAAGCATTGGAAGATGCAAAGCAAAAAATTGATGCTGAAGTAGCCAAGCAAATGGAAAAAGCCAAAGATCCAGTAGCCAAGGCTCAAGAACTGGTTAACAAGATAGAAAAAATGGAGGAGAAACAAAAGCAGGTGAATGAAACTGCTAAAAACATGACAAATCCCGAAGCCAAGGCCGATCCGAAAGCAGCGGAAAATGTCGCAAAGCAGGAAAAAGATTTATCAGAAAAGGCAAAAGAAACTGCTAAAGAGCCCATGGGTGTTCCTGAAGATGTGAAAAAGGCTCTTGAAAAAGCCGCTGATGCCCAGGAAAAAGCTGCAGAAATGGTTGCTCAAAATCCTGAACCAAAGAAGGGATTGGAAAACGCTGCCCCAAAAATGAAGGAAGCTTTGGAAGAATTAGCAAAAGCAAAGGAAGCAGCGAAAAATCAAGTAGCCGCTGAAAAAGCAAAGGCCGATGATGTAGCAAAAAGAGAAAAAGCCGCTGATGACCTCGCCAAGGCAGCTGAGATGCAAAAAGATGTCGCCCAAAAGTTGGATAAAGCACAGCAAGAAGGGGCAATGGATGCTTTAAAATCCAAAGACATCGCAAAAAACCTTGCTAAAGATGTTCAAAAGGCAATGTCTGAAACAGAAAAGGCCGCCAAAAACGCGATGGGTGATGCTAAAGATTCATCTGACGAGGCAATGAAAGATCAAAAAGACTCTGAAAAAGCATTACAAAACAATGACCTTGCAAAAGCGGCGGAAGCTGCTGCTGATGCTGCCGAAAAGCTCGACATGGCAGCCAAAGAAGCTGCTGAAATGGTCAAAGCTGACAAGCAGGCCAAAGCCTTGGCAGATGCTAAGGAAGAAATGAAACAAGGTGATATTGGTGAAGCAGCACGCAGGGTTGCCCAAGCACTTGACAAAAACAAAGAGGCTGAAAAAGCTACTGCCAATGCAAAGGAAAAACTTGGTGATGGCCAACCCGAAATGGACTTAGCTAAAAAACAAGCTGACCTGGCCAAAAACCTTGATAATGCCAAAGACAAGAACCCTGAAGCCGCTGAAGCTGCAATGGAAGCTGCCAAAGCTTTGGCAAAGGGTGATCTGAACAAGGCTGCTGAGGCTCAAAAAGCCGCATTGGAATCACTTAATGATTCACCTGAAAAGGGTGCCAAGGAAATGGCCAATGACCAAAAGGCTTTACTTGAAGCAACCCAAGACCTCGCAAAAGCACAGGAAGCGGCAAATATGGCAAAGGATGCCGCAATGCAGGCCGAAGCTTTAGTTCCAGATAATCTTAAAAACGATTTAAAAGCTGCTGAAGCATTACTTGAAAAGGGTGCTGAAGCCGCGGCTAAAGGCAATGTGCAGGAAGCAGCAGCCAAGCAGGCTGAAGCTTCAAAAAGCTTGGAAAAAGCCTTGGATATGCTTAATGAACTAGCCAAGGCATTGGATCAACCAATGGGTGTTCCCGGAGAAACCGCATTAGCCAAGGCTGATGCCAAATCGGAACAAAAATCCGAGCAGCCAAATGATGCTAAAGCTGATGCCAAAGATTCCCCAATGCCTAACAACAAGCAATCTGAGACTAAAGGTGATGGCAATCGTAAACCTGATGGGACTGAAGAGGCTGCCCTTGCAAAATTGCTTGAACTTCAGGCAAACGGAGGATTCCTTAAGCTTCCTGAAAAAGAACGGGAAGCTCTTTTACAGTCCTTGGGAACCAATCTTCCTCCTGAATATTCAGCTATGATCCAAAAATATTATCGCGATCTGGCGGATAAGCAGAAAAACAACAAAACTGCTGTTCCATCATCAAGATAAGTTGAACATGATGCATCATTTAAATAGGCGTAAGTTTAGCTCCTTTATTGCAACCCTTCCTTTAGGGTTGACTGGAATCTCTTACGCCCAGGAGAAGACTCCTGCTGCTAATCATGCAAAGCTTGATGAGCCCACAAAAAAAGCCATCACCAAAGCACTTGCTTTCATAGCAACCAAGCAAAACCCCGATGGTTCCTGGTCGGATGCGGGCTATCAGCACAGCACCGCGATTACATCTTTCGCACTCCTTGCTTACATGAGCCAGGGACATCTTCCAGGACAGGGAATGTATGGTCCTGAAGTTAACAAGGGTGCTCAATTTTTGATTGCATCCGCCCGTGAACCTGATGGACTGCTCATAGGTGCCAGGGGCGGCGGTCAAAGCATGTACTCCCACGGCATCGCAACCTTGACATTATCCCAACTTTGGGGAATGACCGCTGATGACGCAATTCGCCCGGTCTTAAAGCGTGCAGTTGACCTTATCATTCGCAGCCAAAATCCTCAGGGGGGGTGGCGTTACAACCCCACGCCCGCTGATGCTGATATTTCCGTAACCGTGATGCAAGTAATGGCGCTTAGAGCAGCTAAAAATGCCGGGTTGCATGTTCCTGACCAAACATTAAAAAAAGCCATTGAGTACATCGAAAGTTGCAGGGATGCAAAAACCGGTGGTTATTGTTACCAACCACGCGCGGGTGGACCTGAATTTGCCAGAACAGCGGCAGGACTTTGCGTTCTTCAACTTGCAGGGAAATATGATTCCAAGGAAATACCACAGGCTGTGGCGTATCTTGAGAAGCATTCCAAAAGCAAATCTCATTTCTGGTACGGTCATTATTACGCCAGTCACGCCATGCACCAAGTTGGTGGAGCATTCTGGGATTCCTGGTATGCCAAATTGAAAGAAATCGTATTACCCGAACAAGGGCAGGATGGGTCTTGGTCAGGCAATAATCTTGATTCCCATAGGGTGGGCCCCATATACCAGACTAGCATCGCTGTCATTGCACTTTCAGTGCCGGCCCAGTACATTCCTATTTTCCAGCGATGATCATACCTTAGATATTCTTTAATATTAAAACCGTGAAGTGTGGATACACGATAGTTGGTCTGCTCTATTTTAAAAACACCTTCATCAAGTCATGCCCCTTTGCATGTAGAATTGATGTAGATGCTGCGGAAACTTCATCGTAGGCAGTCTGCCCATTTGCAACAATCCCTGTTCCGGCAATGACATATGGTACAGCACCGTGTGAGTGCGCTCGAGTTTGAACCGGTGTGCGATGGTCAGGAGAAACAAGAATACGCCAATCTTTGTAATTTGGAAGCACATTCATCAACGGGCCAACAATATGGCGATCGATCTGCTCGAGTGCCTCTATTTTGGCATCCACCCTTCCCTCGTGTGAAGCTTCATCAGGAGCTTCAATATGCACGCAAACAAGGTCGTGATTTTTGATTGCCTCAATCGCATAGCGCCCTTTGGCCGCATAATCGGTATCTAGATAGCCTGTCGCAGTTGGAACATCAATCCGGTTCCAACCCAGCAACATGCCAACACCCCGAACAAGGTCGACCGCACTGATGATGGCACCTTTGACATTATGAATATCCGCGAATTTCCTTAGTGTCGGAGAAACTCCCATTCCCCAAAGCCAACATTGGGTGGCAGGCTTATGTCCCTCGGCGATTCGCTTCTTATTTACTTTATGCTCAAGAAACAGAGCTTCGCTCTTTTTCATTAAATCTTTCAAGAGATCGGAACCAGGCCCACTGGGAAGGAAAGACTCCACGGATTTATCAGGAATATCATGAGGAGGTTGCCCCTTGGTGTCTTTACCGAAAGGAGCAGGTTCTTTGGCCCTGTACACCAATATATTCCGGTAACTGACTCCTGGATGAAATTCCAAGACCCCCAAAACTTTTCCGGAGGGAGATTTAATTTCCCCTCCCAACTTTTCCTGCAAGGTGCCAATCAGATCCCTGCCATCATCATTTGTTATGTGATCCGCGGTAAAATCCTTCATTACACCGTCGACAATATTCACAAGATTGCAGCGGATAGCCCAATCGCCAGGATTAAGCTTAATCCCCATCGCAACGGTTTCAAGAGGGGCCCTTCCCGTGTAAACTTCAAGGGGGTCATAACCAAACAAACTAAGGGTTGCCACATCGCTCGCAGGAGTAAGGGTCGCAGGGACATTGTTGGATAACCCCACTTGGCCTAGTTTTGCGGCAGAATCCATCGCGGGCTTTTTCGCGGCTTGAAGAGGCGTTTTACCTCCAAGGGAAACCTGTGGGTCATCAGCACATCCATCTGGAATGACAATCACATACTTCATGAGAATCACCTTTTGGGTTAGTCTTCAACAGGGTAATGCACAGCTTTCCCTGAGACGCAATCGAGGAAATCCAATTCCTGCGCGGCAACCCTGAATTTGCCACATTTTGACAAGTGAGTCATAATGACCAACTGAACCTTACCATTGGTGTTTTCGCCCTCAGCCTCATGTTGGATGATTGAGGCAATACTTATTTGATGCTTGGCAAGCAACTTGGTAACATCCGCAAGTACCCCGGGTTTGTCGTCAACAAGAAGCCGTAGATAGTACCTGCTGTTAACATCATCACTCGAAAGCAATGGGGACGAATTTCCCGAGTCGGACCACAAATTCATTGAATTAAAAGTGCTTTGAGCCCTACCGACGGCAATATCGATTATATCCGCGACAACACTGGAGGCCGTGGGCATTCTTCCAGCGCCCAAGCCATAATAAAGTGTATCCCCTACCGCATCACCCATGACTTGAATTGCATTATAAGCCTGCCTGACCTGCGCGAGAGGAGAATGCCTTCTTAGCAAAACAGGCGAAACATGCACAGCTAATTTGCCATCATAAATCCAAGCCTCAGCAAGCAGCTTGATACCATACCCCAATTCCCTTGCGAAATGGATATCGATACTGTTCAAGCTTGAAATCCCAACTCTGTCAATCGAGGCTAAAGGAATTGTTTGGCCAAAAGCAATTTGAACCAGGATCGCGAGCTTGTGTGCAGTATCAGTACCATCCACATCCATTGTGGGGTCGGATTCTGCAAATCCAAGTTTCTGGGCTTCTTTCAGGGCGTCTTGGTAGGAACCACCAGTCTCACTCATGCTTGTTAAAATAAAATTGCATGTTCCATTAAGGATGCCCCTGATCCCTATTATTTTATTAGCAGCAAGGCCCTGGGTCAAAGCACCAATAATTGGGATACCCCCAGCAACACTGGCTTCAAATGCAACACAACGGTTGTTTTTTCTGGCGCAGTCAAAAACTTCTTTCCCATGGGTCGCAAGCAATGCTTTGTTAGCCGTTACAATATGCTTTCCTGATGAAAGAGAACCTAGGATGGCATCCTTGGTCCAGGTTGTGCCACCTGCCAACTCGACAACAACATCCAATGAGGAATCATTTACAACATCCTCCCAGTGATTGGTTATGACTGGGCCATCAAGGCTGATATCTCTGGATTTAGAGGCGTCACGAACTGCGACTTTTTTAAGAACCAAAAGCCTGCCAGCCTTTTTGGTAAGCCGTTCCTGCTGCTCAGAAAGCAACTTAGCTACACCGGTTCCAACCACACCGAGCCCAATCATTCCAATTTTTAAAGGCAAGACCGACATTAATTAAGTCCAATCATCATGAAACAATCTGTTTTGAAACCGTCAAATCTGTTGATTTAAAATACGGCTATAACTATTCTACAAACTTATTTGGTCTTTTTCTTAAAGCGTTTGAACGGGATGGTATTTTGAGCCTTTGGTGGTCCTAACACCTTAGCAATAGTATTAGTTAAAAGCTCTTCACATGGAGCAGCATAAGCGGCAGTTGGCTCATAGCCTCCTTCAATAAAAGCCTTGGCCGTGGGAATATTTCCAGGGCCCCCGTCACCATGGGAAGCAACACAAACAAACAAATCAGGGCGCATTTCCTGGGCGGCCAACTGATACTCAACAAAAGCCTCACCCGGAAGGCCCAACACGACTGCATCACCAAGGTCCAGGCAAGAAACATCCACGGTTTTATCCAGCCTGTTAAGCCATGAAAGTTTAAGAGCCGCCGCATTTCGGTTAACCTTTGTCTCATTCAGATCCGAAATCAACCGGGTGTTTTCTTCCCTTGAAAATTCATTTTCTTTGCGGGGGACAAGCTTAACCTGGCCGGTCCTCACTTCCAATTTGGTAATTGGATAAGTGTAGGTGACTTTCCAAGCATCAGCCATGCCGAGATAAATTCTATCCCTGAGGATGGACCGATTTTCCTTACCACCATCGTTATATTTTCCAGGCGTGATATTTCCTGCACATCCGGTGAAATACATTTGGAAAACCGAAGGGGAGTCAGCCTGCCTTTTTCTTCTCGCTAACCCGCAAAAATCCGCACTTACCATTCCATCGCCATTGTGGCTGATTGGATGGGTTGCATAATAGTGAATAGCAACAACTGGTTTTTCACCAAACCAAAAACTGAGGGTCCGTAAAGTCGGGTCAACCAAACCTTCAGGATAATCGCGGATTTCAGGGGTTTTTGTAGCGCTGCTCCTAGTGAATTTCACCTTGCCATCCAAACCTAGAATCCTTCTATTGGATGCGACTTGGTTAACCCTGCCATACCCCTTGCCAATGCGATTTATCTTTTTTGTTTTTGCCATGCAATTTTTCAAAGCCTCGGCTGTCTTTGCAAGGCATTTTTCAAAATACTTGAAATCCAAACTGCTTGACGCATTGTTTTTTTGAATTATTTTTTCAGCATCAATGTCTGCTATCGGGGCATTGTGCTGGTGAACTGTATGAACAAAAACCCGCTCGGGGGTGGTATGGGCGGCATCAGCCAAAGCTTGCCGCCATTTCAAATACGCCTCATTCCTTATTTCACACCAATCCAACGCACACAAAACCACAGGGGCTCCATTACCAAGAATGACAACTCCAACAGCTTCCAATGGATCATCCTGTCCACGAACAGGATCCATCAAACCACCATACAACGGATGACCGACGGGTGGGGAGATATCGACCGTAAAAGTTCCAACATGACAATTAAGCATGTATAGATGACCTTATCTTTAAATGTTTCCAACTTTCATAAGACCCATCTAGCTAATAATATACAACAAAAAACCAAACTTTTAAATTACTTAAATTCTTCATAAACAAGAATCAATTTATAATGACTTATTCCGATAGGCTAAAATCAATAAATTGAATTGATGGCTGTTTTAAGTTTAAATTGGAGTTAACGATGGCTAACAAAGTACAAGTTCCACCTGCAATTCATTTACGCCCTGAGGACAATGTAGCCATCGCTACCCGCACCTTGGAAACCGGCGATCCAATTGATGTCGGAGGAATTAAGATTCCACCAACAAAAAGAATAGGTTTGGGCCATAAGATGGCCATAAAGCCCATAAAAAAAGGTGGTACAGTCCTTAAATATGGCCAGATTATCGGATTCGCCACCACAGATATCCATCCAGGCGACCATGTTCATGTTCACAATATCGGGGCGGACAACTTCGCAAGGGACTATGCATTTTGCGCGGACCTTCCCCCACATCCTGCTAAACCATCAGAACAACGCCATTTCATGGGATATGACCGTGGTGACGGACGATACGGCACACGAAATTATATTGCAATCATAAGTACCGTGAATTGCGCATCAAGCACCAGCAAATATATTTCCGAACGATTTCGCGCTTCAGACTTGGCGAAACAATATCCGAATGTTGACGGAGTTGTGGCAATCACCCACAAAGCCGGATGCGCAATGCAATACAATGGCCCAGACCACAACCAGCTTGATCTTACCCTTGCAGGATTTGCAAAGCATGCAAATGTCGCAGCATATATCTTGATTGGGCTTGGCTGTGAAACAGGCCAGGCAATTCACTTGATTGAAAACCAAAATCTTATCCAGTTAAATGGCACGAAAAACAGGCCACTTGTTCTAAGCATTCAGGAATGTGGTGGAATAAAAAAAACGGTAGATGCCGGTATCAAGGCTATCGCGGAACTACTACCCTCTGTAAACCAACATAAAAGGGTTAAAATATCAGCCGACAAAATAATTTTGGGAACAAATTGCGGAGGATCAGATGGAAATAGCGGAGTCACGGCAAATCCAGCGCTTGGAATTGCTTCAGATCTATTGATAGCCCAGGGTGGAACTTCCATAATTGGAGAAACCACTGAGATTTACGGGGCGGAGCATTTGCTTACACGAAGGGCGGTTTCCAAGGAAGTCGGCCAAAAACTGGTTGACAGAATCAAATGGTGGGAATGGTACACGGGTATTTTTGGTGCGGAGATCAATAATAATCCCTCACCAGGAAATAAAGATGGTGGCCTTACGACCATCTTTGAAAAATCTCTTGGTGCAATCGCAAAAGGAGGCAGCACAGCAATGGTGGATGTGGTTCGTTATGCTGAACCTGTAAAGGCAAAAGGATTTGTTGTGATGGATACGCCGGGCTACGACCCTGTCAGCATGACTGGCATAGTTGCTGGAGGTGCGAATGTATTGGTTTTCACCACGGGTCGGGGTTCAGTTTTTGGATGCAAACCCGCGCCTTCAATCAAAGTTGCCACGAATTCACCTATGTATAATCACATGATTGATGACATGGACATCAATGCGGGAGTAATTTTGGAAGGCACCCCTGTTGAAGAAGTAGGTAAACAGATATTTGAGGAAATACTGGAAGTCGCGAGTGGTAAAAGAACCAAGAGCGAAATCAACGGAGTTGGTGAGGAGGAATTCGCGCCATGGAGTATAGGGCCAACCCTTTAAGTATTTAGAGCGTGAATTTTCTAGGGAACAATCCCAAGATCATTCCAATAACCAAACCACTGACATGGCAAATATTGGCAACAGGTCCCAGCAAACCTGTCATGCATAGCACCAGCCAAAAAAGCAGGAATTTCAGGGTGGATGGTGGAATTCCCACTCCCAGTTCAGGTTGAAATTCACCCTTCATCCAGGCATAACCTAATAACCCGTATATCACCCCTGACATTCCCCCAAAAATCGGAGCAGGTGCGATATGGAATCCTTGATTAAAGCTGATTCCACCAAGTAAAAATTGCGCAAGATTTGAAAAGACAGCCAAAGCCAGGAAAAGGAATAAAAACTTAACCATACCCCGCTGTGATTCAATTAATCGCCCGAATTCAAACCAAAGCATCATATTGAAAACTAAATGAAGAAAACTGAAATGTAGAAAAACCGGAGTAATTAATCGCCATGGTTGTGAGGAAAATGCCAGGGATGACAAAAGACCCGTTGAATGATCCAGTCCCTGCATACTAAGGCCGAAAACCCGAACCATGTAAGTTTTCTTTTCCTCATCCAAAAGCATTGGGAAACTTACCGCCAAGATCGAAATGGCAACAAACAAAGTGATTCGAGGATAGTGAACAACTTGATCTGAAAATTCCACCTTATAATCTGGAAGAATTTCACTTTCTTTTTTGATTCGCTGATTTTTGGCTATCAAAATCGCATCAGAATAAATCTGACCATTGGGATTTTCCAAATAGTCAATTAATTCTTTTTTACAGGAAACTATTTTATCTTCATCAAAGACCCACACATTATAACCGGCGTTATACCTATCCATCCGAACCAAGGTACCTTGAGTGAATAGGTAATCCTCGAACTTCCTCGCATCAACAGGATCAGGTATGAAACCAATCTGCCTCATAAGACCATTTCCTTCATTTAGCCGCCAAGGTAGACTTTTACAAGTGAGGGATATTTAAATTACCTACAATAATTATCATAAGGCATAAGTGATAATATTTGATCAGGAAATTTTTAAAGAAAGAATCTGTGTAGACAGTGGAAACCAAGAACGAACTAAAATCCCGTTCCCAAAGAATCGTCAATAACCTTGAAAAACTTTATCCCGATGCGCATTGCGCCCTTATTTACAAATCCCCCCTGCAACTTTTAATTGCGACAATACTTTCAGCACAGTGCACGGATGCCAGGGTAAACATGGTAACTCCCAAGCTTTTCAAGCGTTTTCCAACATCTTTCAGCCTGGCGGATGCCAATCCTGAAGAATTGGAATCCATCATAAGGTCAACGGGGTTCTACAAGAACAAGGCTAAAAACATCATTGGATGCTGCAAGGCACTAGTAAAGAACCATGCTGGCGAAGTTCCAAAAACAATGCAAGAATTAGTTGTGCTCGCGGGCGTGGGAAGAAAAACTGCAAATGTGGTTCTGGGAAATGCTTTTGGCATCCCAGGTCTTCCGGTTGACACCCATGTCACAAGACTAAGTTTTAGACTAGGTCTTTCAAAATCAAAGGACCCTGTGAAAATCGAGTTGGATTTGCACAAACTGGTTAAAGAGGAAGACTGGACAATGTTTGGGCATCAAATAATCGAGCATGGAAGAAAAATCTGCGCCAGTCGCAAACCCAAATGTGCTGATTGCGCCCTCAGTGACCTGTGCCCTCAAAAAGGACTCGTAAAGTCAAAATCATCCGCCAAAGGAAAAAAGAAATAATGAAACCTAACTCGCTACTTAATCGTTTTCTTGAGTATGTAAAAATCGATACTCAAGCCGATGAAAATTCCAAAACATACCCTAGCACCCAAGGTCAACTTGAACTGGGTAAACTTCTGGTCAAACAACTGATTGAAATAGGAATCAAAGATGCTCATCAAACCAGTCATGGGTTGGTATACGGCACAATCCCCGGCAATGCTGGAAGAACCATACCCACGATTGCCTGGGTGGCCCATATGGATACTTCCCCTGAAACAACAGGAAAAAATGTCCAGCCGATCATACATGAAAATTACGATGGGAAAGATATTATTCTTCCACGGGATAAAACAAAAGTCATAAAAGCCAATGAGAATCAAGACCTTGCAACTTTAAAAGGGAAAACCATCATCACCACTGATGGAACCACACTTTTAGGGGCGGACAACAAGGCTGGTGTCGCTGTAATCATGCAGGCTGCACAAGAATTAATCAAAAACAACGCGATTATTCATGGCGATATAAGGCTTTGCTTCACTTGTGATGAGGAAATAGGAAAAGGTGTTAACCATCTTGACCTGAAAGAATTAGGAGCAATCGCAGCCTACACCCTTGATGGGGCGGGCCAAGGCGAGATTGATGGCGAAACATTCTCCGCGGATCTTGCAACTGTCACCATACACGGAAGAAACATTCATCCCTCGATTGCAAAGAACCGAATGACAAACGCCATTCGTCTGGCGGCAATCTTCATCGAGAGATTACCTAAAAAAACATTAACCCCTGAAACAACAGAGGGAATGGAAGGTTTTCTTCACCCTTATACCATTTCAGGCGGGGTCGCGGAGGTTACAATAAAAATTCTACTACGCGACTTTAACTCAACAAAACTCAAGGATTATGAATCCTTACTTTCCCAACTTGCCTCGCAAATTCGACTTGAATACCCTGAATCCAATTTCGATATTCGCATAACCAAACAATATCGTAATATGGCAGAGGGAATGAGCAAGGAACCAAGGGCAATACCTTTTGCCGTGGAAGCAATGAAACTTGCAGGTTTGCAGCCAAAGGTTACCTCTGTAAGGGGCGGTACAGACGGATCAAGGATGACAGA
>SYCV01000044.1 GCA_005786805.1 Planctomycetia bacterium
AATACTGCCTTCAAAGTTTGACTGTCTACCCTCGCGATTGACACCCGATGACCCGATGGGCAATCTACCTTGACCCGGAAACTTATTGGATTAAGCAAACGCATCGGCACAAAGGTTGGGGCAATGATCTGGTTTAACTTCGGTTCTGTTTGATGGGGTAATTTCTTGCGCCAGTAATAAAATGATCCCTCTGAAATCCCTCGCCTCTGGCAATACGACCTGATCGATTGACCGCTTTCCATGCAATCCTTGATGATATCCCGCCAGCGTTGTTCGGTTCCTCGTTTTCGTTCATCCAACATCACTTGTTCTCCTTCGAGTTATTAAAACTCAAAGGCTAACATGGCATGCAAGGAGGGTTTTTACCGAACGGTCACGAAACTTCTATATGCTTAAGGAATTAACTCTTTAGTCTGTCGAACTGGCTAGCCTTTTCCCCTCACCCTTCGACATGCTCAGGGACCGGAAACTTTATTGCGGCTATTAAGCTTCATCTTGTTGGCGGTTGCCTGAGTTGCCATGAGGGATTTTTCAAACCATCAAGCAAAGCTCCAAAGTTTGCAGCGCTGGTAATCAGCATCCCCATCAAAAAATAACATCAGATTGGGCAAAGTCCCTTTGATAAACAAAATCAAGCTGTTGCATCAAGTTACAATCAACGGTAATATAAAGTAGTATCAAAGTTATCCAAATTGCCTTAAAACGGCCCGTTTTGATTGTAGTCCCACCATGCGAATATCAATGAAAAAAATAACCACCCTTTCCGTCTTCCTTTTTGCAAGTTTTGCAATCGCTGGGGAAGCAGATGACTTCGCTTTTTTTGAATCCAAGGTTCGCCCTATTCTCATTGATCATTGCTATTCATGCCATGCAAAGGATGCAAAAAAAATCCGTGGAGAATTACTGCTCGATTCCAAGGAAGGTTGGATGAAAGGTGGTGAAAGCGGACAAATAATCATACCTGGCAATCCCGAGAAAAGCTTGTTCGTGAAAGTGCTTAGCTACAATGACACGATTCAAATGCCCCCCAAGGGTAAGTTGGCGGACAAAGATATTGCGATCCTGACCGAATGGGTAAAGCGGGGCGCACCTGATCCACGCAAGGGATCTGCCCCGGCGATTGCTGCCAAGAAAATCGATTACGAAAGCGCGAAGAAGTATTGGGCCTGGCAACCTCTGAAGAAAGTTGCACCCCCAAAACTAAAAGATCAAAGCTGGTGCAAGACCCCCATCGACCACTTCCTTAAATTCAACATGGAAGCCAAAGGGATAACTCCCAACCCTATCGCAGATAAAACCAAACTAATTCGCAGGGCTCACCTTGATTTGTTGGGTATCCCGCCCACGCCCGAGGAAGTCGAAACTTTCCTGAAAGACAAATCTGATGATGCATATTCCCGGATGGTGGATCGCTTGTTACAAAACCCGCATTATGGCGAACGCTGGGGTAGGCATTGGCTTGATGTCGCGCGCTTTGCTGAAAGCCATGGTTATGAACAGGATTATGACAGGCCCAACGCCTACCATTATCGTGATTTTGTCATCAAGGCTTTAAATCAGGACCTGCCTTATGACACATTCATCAAATGGCAGCTTGCAGGGGATGAATACGAACCTTCGAACCCGCTGGCGATGATGGCGACAGGATTTCTTGCAGCAGGAACACATGCGACACAGATCACCGCAAGCCAGGCGGAAAAAGAACGCTACGATGAACTTGATGACATCGTTCGCACCGTGGGCACAACCATGCTTGGCCTAACCATCGCCTGCGCGAGATGCCATGATCATAAGTTTGATCCGATAAGCGCGACCGATTATTACCGCATGGCTTCAACTTTTTCGACCACGGTAAGATCAGACTACGATCTCAATTTAAGCACCGGAAATTACGCCCAGGAAAAAGCCGAGTTCGATGCGGGCAAAAAGAAACTTGAGGAAGCACGAGCCAATTGGGAGCGTGACAATCTTTCCGCAAAATTGGAAGCATGGGTGAAGGCGGGGGCGAAGGACGCGCCACAAAGCGATTTCCTTTTCGCCGAGGTTAAATCTGCAGTTGCGAAAAATGGCACATCACTTGGCATCCTTTCCAATGGGATCATCACAGCAACTGGAAAAAATCCTGATTTTGAAAACTACACCATCACCCTGCATTCCAACACCAACCATGTCACCGCTCTAAGGCTTGAAGCGCTTAGAGATGCCTCACTGGTGAAGGGTGGGCCGGGTCGCGCGCCCAATGGGAACTTCGCCCTCAGCGATTTCAAAGTCACAGTCAATCCGTTTGATTCCAAGAAAAATCTCACCACTCCCCAACCTGTAAAATTGAAATCAGTTCGGTCATCCTTTGATCAAAAAGGGCTTCCCGCCTCCGCCACCATCGATAAAGACAAGAAATCCTCCTGGGCGATTGACCCGCAGTTTGGCAAAGACCACCAGGTCGTTTACGAATTGGAAAAGGCGCTTGATCTTCCCCATGGCGCGGAGTGGGTTATCACTTTGGATTTCAACGGAAACAACCAGCACAACATTGGAAAATTGAGAGTCACATTTTCCTCGATGGATAAACCTGCACTTGCGGTGACTCCCGTGCCCGAAAAAACCCTTGCCGCGCTTGAAAAGCTCAAAGCCGGCCAGAAGCTTGCCGCTTCCGAAATCACCGACCTGGGCATGTGGTATCGAACCAAGGATACAGATTGGCAAAAGCTGAACAAGGCGGTGGATGATTTCATTGCGAAAGAACCCAAGCCCAAGATGGTTAAAGCTCTCATATCAAGCGAGGGTGTTCCCGCGGTCAGGCTTCACACGCAAGGTGCGGATTTTTACGACCCGGTGCACATTTTAAAACGGGGCGATCTCAACCAGAAAGTCTCAGTCGCCTCCATTGGCTTCCCCCAGGTTCTGATGAAATCCAGTGACGCTGAGAAACACTGGATCACCAAGGCCCCCGAGGGCAGTAAAACCTCTTACAGAAGAAAAAGCCTTGCTGAATGGATAACTGACACCGAACAGGGCGCAGGGATGTTGCTTGCGCGCGTTATCGTTAACCGGGTCTGGCATTATCATTTTGGCAGGGGCATTGTAGCGACGCCCAGTGATTTTGGCGTTCAGGGCGAAAAGCCTTCCAACCCGGAACTGCTCGACTGGCTCGCTTCTGAATTCATCCATAAAGGCTGGAAACTCAAGGAACTTCACAAGCTGATCATGACCAGTGCCGCCTACATGCAATCCTCCAGCGTGGACGAACCCAGGCTTTTGAAGGATCGTGAAAACAACCTGGTATGGCATTTCCAATCGCGCAGGCTTGAAGCCGAGATCATCCGGGATTCCATGCTGGCTGTCTCGGGCACACTTGATGCAACCCCCTTTGGGCCAGGGACCCTGGATCCCAATCACAAGCGCAGGAGCATTTATTTCTTTGTAAAACGAAGCAAGCTTATTCCCATGATGATGCTTTTCGATGCACCCGATTCATTGCAGGATCTAGCGCTGCGCCCCACCACAACCATAGCCCCCCAGGCATTGCTCATGATGAACAGCAGCATTGTGCGGGGTTATGCCGACGCTTTGGCTGCAAGAGTGGCCAAGGATGCCGGTGAAAGTCTGGAGGCCAGGATTCAAAGAGCCTACCAACTGGTGCTGTCAAGGAATGCAAAATCCCTTGAATTAAAAGAAGGTATTGAGTTTCTGAAGGAACAAGAAGGGTTTTACAAAGCCGACAAGAAACCTGAGTCGCTGGCGCTGGCGGACTTCTGCCAGGCATTGTTCAGCCTTAATGAATTTGTTTTTCTCGATTAACCAGGATCATCCCATGGCATTCAATGACATACCCCATTTCAATGCGAACCCCTGCTTTGCTCGCAGGCGCGATTTCCTGCGTCGTACCGGCCAGGGTATCGGCATGCTCGCCCTTGCAAACCTGCTTCAGGAAAACGAGGTGAAGGCCGCGCCTGATCTTGCACTGAACCCCCTCGCTCCCAGGCAGGGGAACTTCCCTTCCAAGGCCAAGTCGGTGATCTGGCTGTTCATGAATGGCGGCCAAAGCCAGGTTGACACCTGGGATTACAAGCCCGCCCTTGAAAAGCACGATGGGCAGGAACTCAAGGGTTTCGATAAGTTCACAGGTTTCTTTTCGGGGGAAGTCGGCCCCCTGATGAAGTCGCCTTTCAAGTTTGAGCAAAAAGGCAAGTCCGGTTGCTGGGTTCCCGAGATCTTCCCCAACATGGTGGATCATGTGGATGACATGGCGTTCATTCATTCATGCTTCACCGAGACCAATAATCATTCCCCAGCCCTTTTCCAGATCAACACAGGCTTCAGCAGGATGGGATTCCCCTGCGTGGGTTCCTGGGTGACTTATGGCCTGGGTTCGGTAAGCCAGAACCTGCCAGCCTTCGTGGTCATGTACGATACGCTGGGAAGAGGGCTGCCCAAGGGCCATGCATCGAATTGGGGGGCGGGTTTTCTGCCCGGGATTTTCCAGGGCACCGCTCTGAATCCGCAGGGCCAGCCGATTGATAACCTCTCCCGCCTTCCCCACATGAATGAAAAGGAACAACGCAACCAGCTTGACCTCGTTACCCGGTTGAACAGGATCCACCAGGAAGAGGCACCGCATGAAGCCGCCCTTGCCGCAAGGATTGAAAGTTTTGAACTTGCCTATCGCATGCAAATGTCGGCCCCGGAGGCTTTTGATGTCGACATGGAACCAGAGCGAATCCGCAGGATGTACGGGCTGGACAACAAGAAGTGCTCGCATTTTGCAAGGCAGGCGCTGGTCGCTCGCAGGCTGGTCGAGCGGGGCTCACGCTTTGTGCAAATCTACTCGGGTGGCATGGAAAACGAAAGAAGCTGGGATGGGCACCGCGATATCCAGGGTAACCACAGGCAGTTTGCGGGCGAAACCGACCAGCCCATAGGCGCCCTCCTCACCGATCTCAAGCAACGCGGATTGCTTGACTCGACCTTGGTCATCTGCTGTGGCGAGTTTGGAAGATTACCCATTGTCCAGAAAACCAAGGATAAAAACTTCCTTGGCCGTGACCACAATCCACACGCATTCACCACTTGGATGGCGGGCGGGGGGGTCAAGGGAGGAACCCATTATGGCGAGACCGATGAAGTGGGCTTCAAGGCTGCTGTCAACAGGGTTGGCGTGAACGACCTTCATGCGACCATATTGCATCTCCTTGGCATTGACCATACCAAGCTCACCTACCGATTCAACGGCAGGGATTTCCGCCTGACCGATGTCGCAGGCAATGTTGTCAAGGAAATCATCGCTTGATCCTGTCCCAAGAATTTTGAAAGCCCGGCTCATCATGTTCAAAAATGTACTGCTGGTGGAATGCAGGGATATTCCTGGCTTGGTTCATGCCATCACGGGCGTTCTGTTCAAGCATGGCATGAACATCACGATGAACCAGGAATTTGTTGATGGAGGTTTTGGAAGTTTTTTCATGCGCACTGAGTTCGAAGGCCCGAAGGCGGATGGCCTGATCCTTGGCGAACTTTCCAAAATCCTTCCAAAGGGCTCAATAGTCAGACTTGGGGAACAGAAACCCAAAAACATCGTACTCATGGCATCAAACGAGCCCCATTGCCTGGGTGACATCTTGATAAGGCATGAATTCAATCAATTGCAGGCCCGGATTCTCGGAGTGTTAAGCAATCACAATTCCCTTGAAAAACTTGTCAACCGATTTGATCTGCCTTTCCATTTTGTACCCCATGAAAACATGACCAGGGAAGATCATGAGGGGAAAATACTTGCCTTGCTGGAAGCGATGAAACCCGACTATATCGTCCTGGCCAAGTACATGCGGGTTCTTACCCCAGCTTTTGTAAATCGATTTTCCGGACGCATGATCAATATCCACCATTCATTCCTGCCTGCAGTCATCGGGGCAAAGCCTTATAAGCAGGCTTTTGACCGCGGCGTCAAGATCATCGGGGCCACCGCCCACTTCGTGACGGAGCAACTTGATGACGGCCCAATCATCGTTCAGCAGGTCATTAATGTTGATCACACACAAAACGCTGTGGACATGGCGAAATCTGGAAAGGATGTTGAGCAGATTGTCCTATCAAAGGCGCTTAAACTTCTTTGTGAAGATCGAATTTTTCTCTCAGGCAACAGAACCATCGTCTTTGATTAAAAAAAGAAAGCCCGGATTTCTCCAGGCTTCCTTTGAGCATAAATGCCCTTCAAACTACTTCTTTGCGGCTGGGATTATCACAGCGTCAATCACATGGATCACACCATTGCTGCACTGGATGTCCGTCTTGACCACTTTGGCTTTGTCAACCATTACGCCTGCATCACCAGCAGTGATCTTGAAAGATGCACCATTGACAGTCTTTGCGGACTTGAGCTTCACAGCATCCTTGGCTTCAACCTTGCCCGCGACAACATGATAGGTCAAAATCCCTGCGAGCTTTGCCTTGTTTTCAGGCTTGAGAAGATCTTCCACGGTACCTTTGGGCAGCTTTGCAAAGGCTTCATCTGTAGGGGCAAACACAGTGAATGGGCCCTTGCCCTTCAAGGTTTCAACCAAATCAGCGGCCTTCAAGGCTGCGGCAAGGGTTTTAAAACTACCAGCTTCGACAGCAGTGTCTACGATGTCTTTTTCCGCTGCTGCGAAAAGATTAGCTGTGACAAATGCTGATGCAACCATAAACGCACAAAATCTTGATAAACTCATGTCTGATCTCCCTGAATCGATAAACAATTTTATCGATGAAAAATGTATTAAAAAAGTGCTCAAAAGGATGTGTTTAAAAAAGAACACCTGATGACCACCACACAAACAAATTAATAGCCAGTCACCCGCATCTCAAAAAAATTAAATCTCAAATTTTTTAAAAATATCAGGATTCTTTTGAATTAAGATGGTTTTATATTGAAGCTTGTTCGATTTTTTAGCTATAAGCCAAGGGAATGTAATGATTTCATTTTCATCATGCTATCTTATTGCCTCTTTAAATTTTCTTCTTGCCTTGCCTCAAGCAGAAACAGCAAAACCAAACATTGTGTTCATCATGGCGGATGACCTTGGGTATGGCGACCTGGGTTGCTATGGACAAAAGAAAATCCTAACCCCACGCATTGATTCCATGGCACGGGAGGGCATCCGCTTCACCAATTATTATGCGGGTTGCACGGTTTGCGCTCCAAGCAGGTGCGTGCTGATGACAGGAAAACACATGGGGCATTGCAGGGTGAGGGGGAATGGAGGGGGGCTTAGCCAATCTCTTAGGCCGGAGGATGTCACGGTTGCGAAACTGCTCCAAAAAAGTGGTTATAAAACAGGTTTGTTCGGAAAATGGGGCTTGGGCGATGAGGGGGTTGCGATTGTTGGCAGCCCAATAAGGCAGGGTTTTGATGAATTCTATGGCTACCTAAACCAGCATCATGCGCATAACTACTGGCCAACCTTCCTGATAAAAGGTGAATCACGGGTTCCATTAAACAATGAAGTAAAGCCCATAGGTAAAGATGGGGGCGGGGTTGCAACCAAAAAGGTAGATTACGCTCCCGATTTGATCCTTCAACAATCCTTGGATTTCATCAGTAGGAATAAAAAAGAGCCATTTTTTCTTTTTTTCTCCACCACTCTGCCCCATGCCAACAATGAAGCCACACGGGAAACAGGTGATGGGTGCGAAATACCGGACTTGGGAATTTACAAGGACAAGGACTGGACGAGACAAAACAAGGCACAGGCTGCCATGATCACTTATCTCGACACCCAGGTCGGGAAAATCCTGGACCATTTGAAATCACACGGACTGGAACAAAACACCCTGGTGTTTTTCACCTCGGATAACGGACCACACAAGGAAGGTGGTAATAATCCCGATTTCTTTGACGCATCAGGCGGGTTGAATGGCATCAAAAGGTCGCTGCATGATGGAGGTATCCGCGTGCCCATGATTGCCCGTTGGCCGGGAAAGATTCCAAAAGAAGCAACCTCGACTCATATTTCATATCATGGTGACTTTCTCGCAACCGCTTGTGACTTCGCGGAAATCGAAATCCCCAACGGGCTTGATGGCATCAGCATGAAACCTACCCTAATGGGCCAAAACAATTCCCAAAAAAAACATCCATACCTTTATTGGGAGTTTTACGAGGGAAATGGCGCCCGCGCGATTCGCATGAACAACTGGAAAGGGATCTCAAAACCATTCAGTCAAAACCAGCTGGAAGTTTACGATCTTGATAAAGATGCGCAGGAAAAAAACAACCTGGCCTCTGTCATGCCGGAAATAACAGCCAGTTTGCTTAAATTCATGAAAGAGGCCCATGAAGATTCAAAAGATTGGCCCAAACCCGGTTCCCAAAAAAAATAAATTTATTTCCCTGCTTTTTACCGTGTGGAAACAACTTCCATCAAAGTTTTCCCGCTGCTGGGCTTTTCATTTTGAAAAGTCAGGTTAGTATGCCTCGACAATCTTTTTTATTTCGCAGGAAATCTTTTGCGTTGGCGGTCGAATAACCTTGGCGGACTATTGGGGTCGCATTTATTCCATCTTTTTCAGGGGGACACCATATGTTTGACTTAGCTGAAATAATGAAGTCACAATTGGCGCTTTTTTCCAAGGGGAAAATCAAGATCCATGAAAGTGAGATCCTTACCGACCTGGTTGACCAGATCATCAAGGCCCATGGCAGGGATTCCTGGGTCGAATCTGGTTTCCCCGGACTCAAGCAATTGAGCGTCGAAGACGCCCTTAAATACCTTTCA
This sequence comes from Planctomycetia bacterium, assembly GCA_005786805.1. GTDB lineage: Bacteria > Planctomycetota > Planctomycetia > Gemmatales > Gemmataceae > UBA969. The sequence continues at coordinate 8,751 of SYCV01000044.1, forward strand.
GGCGAGAGTTTCAAGCTCAACGACAGGTTCCTCAAGGCGGATGACCTCGAGGTGGGCATGTTTGTGATCATGCATCACAGTAAGTTCCCCAGGCAGCACCTTTGGGGCCATTCCTACCGGATTGCTGGCGTTGAATTCCCCTATGTCCTGCTTGAACCCGCTGTCAAAGCAATCAATGACCAGGAACTTATGGTCATGGAATTCAACAAAATGGCGTTGAAAAAATGCTCGGAATCCTATTTCCAGGCACAGAGAAATGGCAACCGCAGCGATAAGACCGAAAGAAAGGATTACAAGACTGACGATGTAACCCTTCCTTTCTAGAGGATTTGTGGTTTTTTGTTTTTTCTGGAAATATTTTCAACCCAACTACGAATACTAATTATTGACTGAACAACCACTACATAAGGAGGTATACATGGCTTTCCATCATGCTTGCGCAATTCTCACAACCGCAGCTCAAAACATGAAGTCCATACATGCCTCAAGATTTAGAGCCATTGCAAGTCCGAAACGCAAGACCTTATTTGTCTATGTTCATTCGAGTTAAAGATTTCATCTGATCAGCCTCTGAAGATAATCTGGTGAATCAAAGCTTGGTTTTCACAAAACCGATGAGGTTTGTTTCACTTCATTTATCATGGCGCTCCCGGTTTTAACAAGGAACAAATAGCGCGTGGGTTGATTAATTTGCCCCTGCACTATTTTTTCCCAAAAGCGAATTTGAATTACAGACCATTACAAGGCCTGCAGGGTTGCTTGTTCCCTTGCCTTTCACTTGTTGCGTTTGCATGAGGGAACCTGGTTGACCCGTGACAACTGTTTGCATGAAAGCTGCGTCCAAACTTTCAATCTTAAAGGAGAAACAATATGATTTCCGCTGAAAATAATAATGAAAACAACCCGCTTAATGAACTCACAATCAAGATGTACCAGCAACTTGACCGCAGGGAGATGGAACTGGCGGACCGGACATTCAATGAAATTATCGTGATGCTGACCCCGGCAGCCAGGGGTTTTATCCACTCGAAAATCCAAAGCCCCTATCTGTTGCAACAGGAGGATGAGATCCTCGACGACCTTTGGAACGCTCTTTGGCAGAATGCCAACCGGCCATCAAAACGGTGGGATATCAAACGCAACACCACCTGCCAGACCTGGGCGATAGGTATCCTGTACAAAAAAGTCACAGATGTTTTCCGGCAGTACAAAAAGCAAAAGCGTGTGATTTATGTCCACACCATCAAGGACGATGATACCAAGACTGAATTTTACCGTGAAGATTCAGAACCAATGGCCCTCGATAAAATCATCAGCTCGGAAAGCTCGGAAAAAGTTCGAAGCGCAATCAAAATGATGCCCGCTAAATACAGGGAAATCTTTTGGCTTAAGCATATCGACAACATGAAATCACGGGATATTCGTCTCCAGACGGGAATATCCGAAAGTACAATCAGCAAGAGACTGAAAAAAGGGGAGCAAATCCTCGCTGCACTACTTAAAAACATCATGGATTAATATTTTTCCCTTTTTGTCGATAATTTTGGACACTTATGGAAATATTGCAAGCCCGCCAACGAATAATAGCTAGTGGGATGTTTGATCCCAGCACGACCCGGCAACGCCCAAGCCGGGTTTTTTAAGCGTGAAAATTTTAAAGGATAATTCCGGCTTTAAAAACAAACCGGATGATATTCCCCTAAGGATGGCCAAAATGGCTTACCAGGAACCTTCGGACCATATCTCCTCCTATCGAATTTCTGATGCCTTGTGCAAGGAAAACTGGACCACCAGGGAAATCAACTCCCTGATGGATCACCTGGATATATTCCAAAAACTGGACAAGATCGAGGATAACCTCTGGTATCCAAGGCCGATGGAACTTTTCAATTTCATTTTCCAGCAGAAAATAACTTCGGAACTTGAGGATGACATTCATTACCATCTTGAAACCCTGGAATGCGCGCGAACCATCAGGCTGATGAAAGCCATGATCCAGGACCCGGGAATGGCCATGCTTAAAAAGCTGCCACGGGCGAGACTGATGAACATCTTCAGCCATCTTGCCTTCTCGAAAACATGGATTGTTCCCCACGACTCTCAAGATAAGACAAATCCCCAACCCGATCCAAATGTCATCACCACTCCGGGAACCCCCAACAACATTCCTTTTCCAATCAAGCAGATGAATGGTGACTCCTCTAGAAACATCATCCTGGGTAATTTTCCCGTCCGGATGAAACGCTCGATTAAATCCGGGGAGGAAAGCATCACTCTTCTTTTTCCAAATCGCACTTATCCTTTTTCCAAGGTCAGGGTCATGGCCATGGATGAAAACCACGAGACTATTTTCAATGAGTCATTTGCGATTGGGTCCCCTTGGTTTCGCTATGCGGGCAGCAAATTCTGGAGCATACGATTTGACGCCCCCCACGCATCCAAGTACATGCTGATGGTAAGGCCCATGGATGCTTCCGAATGCATCGAGGAAAGCAACGCCCTTCATGCCTGATCAGGGCCTCTTATTCAATTCATTTTTCAAATTTATGACTGTGCATCCCCTCAAAAAAAGTTATCCTTGGACTGTGATTAACTTTCCAGGGATCAACCATGAAGAAAAGTCCATTCAATGAGGATCGATCGGCAGTCTGGCTGGCGTTTATTTTCATCGCGCTCGCACTTTGCCTTCCTTTGGGAATGGGAAACCTCCTCGGCTGGGTGCTGGGTGTCAAGGTTTGGACCGATCCCCTAAATGCCCTCGCTCCCCTGGGTAAATCTTTTTCAAACATCCCGGGCTGGGTAAGCCTGGCCGCAACCCTCGGCTTCATTTCACTTCTTCTGCTTTGGGAACGCAGGAGATATCCGGAAGATAAAAAATCCTTCCTAACCGCCCTTCTCATTGTGCTGGCACTAACCATGCTGGGTTGGGTGTTGGGCCATGCCGGAATTATCGCTGCAGTACCTAATGAAAGGGAAAAACTGGGACTTACCTGGTCCATGGGGCTCACAGGGGAGGCTGGTTACCTCGCGGCATTATTCATTGGATTGGTGATAGGAAATTTCTTCACGCCTTTTGCGAAATTCCTCTCCATGGCTGCCCGCACTGAATGGTTCATCAAGACCGCGATTGTCTTGGTGGGGGCGGGGGTCGGCCTAAAGGCCCTCGAACAGGCAAACCTTGCTGGCACGGTTTTCTTCCGCGGGCTCGCTGCCATCGTGGAGGCCTACTTGATTTACTGGGCGCTTGTCTACCTGATGGCGCGAAAAGTCTTTGGATTCAGCAGGGAGTGGGCGGCGCCTTTGGCATCAGGTATTTCCATTTGCGGCGTTTCCGCTGCTATTGCTACGGGGGCATCGATTCGGGCAAGGCCCGTGGTTCCAATCATGGTTTCGTCATTGGTGGTTGTTTTTTCAGTTGTTGAACTTTTGGTGCTTCCTTTTCTCGCACATTCGATCATTCCGGGGGAGCCCATGGTTGCCGCGGCATGGATGGGACTTGCGGTGAAAACCGATGGGGCCGCGATCGCAAGCGGTGCCATCACCGAGGCGCTTTACATGGCACAGGGAGGTTTTCAAAAAGGCTGGATGTTGATGACCACCACCACGGTGAAAATCTTCATTGACTTGTTCATCGGGGTCTGGTGCTTCATCCTCGCGTGTGTCTGGGTTTATGGGATAGATCGCAAGCCCGGAGACAAGGTTTCATTGAAAGAGGTATGGGACCGATTCCCAAAATTTGTACTCGGTTATTTTTTCGCATTCGCGCTGTTTGTCACCCTGGGAATCTGTTTCCCGGAAAAGACCAACGCCTTGAAGGAGTCCGCGGGCAATCTTGATGCGTTTAGAAAATTTTTCTTTGCACTCGCCTTTTTCAGCATTGGATTATCAGCGGACTTTAAACGACTGTGGCAGGAAGGATTGGGGAAACTCATCCTGGTTTATGTCGTATGCCTTTTCGGATTTGTGATCTGGATAGGATTGGGAATTTCATGGCTCTTTTTTCATGGCATTTTGCCACCTACCGGAGTTAACCCATGAACCAAGATTCTGAAAAACTAGTTGATGAAATGCGACATCAACCCTATGAGCCCATGGCAAAAGCTGAAATTTGGCTTGTTTCAATCAGCCTTTTCACAGGAATCACAATTTTAATCATCATGGCTTTGCTGTTGAAAAACTGAGTATTTTTGAAACTGCTGAAAGATAAGGCAGATTTCCCAAAAACAGGCACTTCACTTTTTAGCCATGCCATTGACTTCAACTCTTCATTAAAAACACATCCAACCCTAACACCAGCCATTTAAAGCATTGCTATCATGCATTTTATAAGCTGTTTGTTTTAAGAGCTTATGTTTGAAATGAAAATCAAACAGTATTTATTTTTTCAATCATAAAGCGGTATTGGCATGGTGTTTGCAATATAGATTTTAGCGTGAGTTTTTGATCTTCGAATGACTAGTTTTTAGGAGTAAAGTGATGAACATAACTTATGAGAGAACTGTTCATGAAAAATTTCGCTCCCCGAGAATCCCAACTTTTCAAAAGACGGTCGCTATCAAAATCAATCTCCAGATGAATAAAAGCCATTCATTTACTCACGGTAGAATTCATTCCTTTAATTTGCAACATTCCCGGAAAAATCCCACTAAAACTTCAAACCCAAGAATATTTCTCTCAATCAATCATTGGCTCAAGGCAAAAAGATGGATTTACAACATGACTTCATGCCATTCAAATTGATTTCCTCATTAAAAATTTTTAAATCAAAATCTTATGGGGACTCTAATACTGTCCCTGACTGGAATATTTCATGTTCGCTATTATCAGGACTTTTTCCTGGGCTGCCTTGGTTTCCACTTTGGGGTATGTGTTTGTTGGCGGCCCCGAATTGGTTTTATCCCTGGTTGACCCTGAAAATATTCAAGCAGAAATGGTCACCATGCGCACCGCATTTGATCAAATGGCTATCGAGGACCAAGTTGTTGTCCAAAGAATCTGTTTGAAAACAGATGTGTTGAAAGCTTTCAAACTAAATGAAATTAGCATTGAGGAAGCGGCAAGTTGTTTTCTTGTTATTCTCACCGAAAAGGGCAAGGTCAGGGAGGTGATACCTCCGGGGCATGAACACTACAGTCCCAACTTGCGGGCTTGTCTGGGGTTACTTCTTTGGCTTGAAGATCCTGAATTCAAAAAAAGTCATCTTGAATTCGTCATCAATGATTTCCGTGACATGGTGAATATTGCTCGAAATGGAGGATACGAAATCACCTTACCACCACCACCTGTAAGGTTGCTTGCAGAATTTATTTACTAGTCTGATATAAAATAGTTCACGCACTGGTTTAAAAAAGCCTACCGACTTTTGATTCTGATTTTTCTAAATGGTTGCCATCACTGGCCCGTGCAAAATATTCGCATCTCTCAAATGGCAAGGTTATAATGAACCTTTATAACTTTTCTTCTTTGAGTACCCCTCATCATGCGAATTTTTTTATCCCTTGCTTTAATCGTGTTATTCGCAGGCGACTCACTTGCGGACCAGCCCATCCGGTTTGTTTCCAATGTTGATGTTGCACCGGATGGAAGCCAGATAACTTTTGATTGGAATGGTGATATCTGGGTTGCCCCGGTTCAAGGAGGGATGGCAAAGCCGCTCACCCGAAACCCCGCGCGTGATCGCTCACCCCGTTTTTCCCCTGATGGCAAGTCCATCGCCTTCGTCTCTGACCGAGAGGGTTCAAACCAGGTCTACACCATGCCTGCTTCCGGGGATGTTCCCACTCAAATCACCCACCATACCGCCGGTTATCTTCTCAATGGCTGGCACCCCGATGGCAAACATCTTCTAGTGCAGGCATCCCGTGATCATTTCTGGAGGCATGCTGAAAGGTTCCTGCTTCTTCCCCTTGGTGAACGAAAGGCTGAGGCCCTTCTCTTCGATGATCATGGAAATGATGGTTCCCTATCCCCTGATGGCAAGAGAATCTTGTTCGTGAGGGAGGGGCCAGCGTGGTGGCGGAAAAATTATGCCGGGTCGCAGGCTGCCCAAATTTGGATGTTCGACCGTGATTCAACAAAGTTCTATCCCATCCTTCGCCATGAAAAAGGTTGCAGGGCCCCAATATGGAAACCTGATGGCAGGGGCTTTTACTACACAGGAGCGCAGGATGGTACCTTCAACCTGCGTGAGTACGATATCGCCTCGGGAAGGGATCGTAAAATCACAAACTTCACCGACGACCATGTGTTTCAACCGGCGCTTTCCAGGGATGGATCCACGCTGGTGTTCCGCGCACTCGCGGATTTATACTCCATCAAGCCAGGCAAGGATGAAACTCCCAAAAAAATCGACCTCAGCATCAGCGCCGATCTTCAACCAATGAAGGAGGAAAAACGCGTTCTTTCCTCCGCTACCAATGTGGCTTTTTCCTCCGATGGGCTCGAGATCGCCTTCATCGCGGGTGGGGATCTCTGGGTGATGGATACCGAACTCAGGGAACCCAGGCAGATCACTTCCACCCCCGAGGAGGAAAAGGAACCCATATGGAGCAGCGATGGCAACTCCATCCTTTACATCAGGGATGGCGGGCACTCCGCTGAAATTTTCAAGGCAACCCGTGATGACAAATCAAAGTTCTGGTGGCTTAACAACAAATTCAACCACGAACAAATCACCAGGGATGGTGAACCCAAGGAAAATCTCACGCTCAGCCCGGATGGGAAAAGCATCGCATACGGCAGACTGCGTGGTGACCTGTACATCAGTGATATTTCCGGGAATAACCCCCGTAAAATCATCTCATCATGGAACCATGTCGGATACGACTGGTCCCCAGATTCAAAATGGCTTGTCTATTCGCAATACGACAGCGATTTCAATCGCGATATCTGGATCCTACCGGTTGATCTTTCCCGCCCTGCTTTCAACCTCTCCAGGCATCCCGACAATGAATCAAATCCTGTCTGGTCCCCCGATGGCAAAATGATTGCCTTTACTGGAAAACGCAGTGGTGGCGAAGAAGTCGATATTTATTATGTTTATCTCAACCAGGAGGATGATGAGGTTTACTCCCGGGAACGCAAGCTTAAAAAAGCGATCGAGAAAGTTGAAAAAGCAAGGCCCAAAACCAAGTCTTCTGAGGATACGGAGAAGCAACCCGTGGGGGAAAAGGAGAAAAAAGCCCCCGCTTCAAAAGAAAAGAAGGATGAGAATATCACAGTCAACATCGAATGGAACAACCTTCATAGGCGAATCCGTAGCCTCAGCCTGCCTGATTCCACGGAGGCAGGTTTATTCTGGTCTTCCGATGGCAGGCGACTGGCATTCGCTGGAACGGTGAAAGGCGAGCGTGCAACATACACATTTGATTTCCCGATCGAGGGAACCGCAAGCCCCAAGCAGATTTCCTCACGGACCGGTTCCCAGGCTAAATGGCTTAAAAATGGACAGGTGGTCTGGCTCTCCGGTGGACTTCCCGCATCATTCACACCGGGCGCAACCTCGCCAACACCAACCCCAGTCGCTTCAATCCCTGCAATCACTGGAATATTAAGGCGGGGATCAACTCCCGCAGCGACCACGGATATCAATCCCGATCCCTCGGGATATCGTTTCCAGGCAAATCAAAAATTCAACACAGCGGATCGATATGCCGTTGGATTTGACCACTGCTGGGCAGCGATGAGGGACCACTTTTATGATGAAAAACTAGGGAAATCCGACTGGAACAAAGTTAGGGAGAAATATCGCCCGCTCGCTTCCCAGGCGATTGACATGGAAACATTCACCACTGTTGTCCAGTTGATGCTTGGTGAGATCAATGGGTCGCACCTGGGATTCATGCCGAGCCTGCCCTCAAGGCCTGAGGCTTCACAAAGAGGCTGGATTGAATCGACCCGTCATCTCGGCGCTCGCTTTGTTGAAAATTTCGCGGGCCCCGGTTGGCTGATCCGTGATGTGCTACCCAACAGCCCCGCTTCCAGGGCCAAATCAAAGCTTAATCCAGGTGAAGTGATCCTTAAAATCGATGGCATTGATCTTTCTCCCAGCATGGATCCCACCATGGTTCTTAACGGCACCGCTGACAAGGAACTGACTCTTTTGGTAAAGGGACCGGATGGAAAAACCCGCGAAGTCACCATCCTTCCCACCAGTTTTCTTAATGTGAAAGGCATGCTTTATCAAAAATGGCTCGATGACAACCAGGCGATGGTGGATAAACTCTCCTCGGGAAAATTCGGTTATCTCCATATCAGTGCCATGGATATGCCCAGTTTTTACAAGTTTGAAGAAGAGCTGTATTCACAAGCCGCTGGCAAGGATGGATTGGTTATTGATGTGCGGGAAAATGGGGGAGGAAGCACCGCGGATCATCTCCTCACCGCGCTTACCCAGCCAGTCCATGCAATTGCTGTCCCGAGGGGGGGCACTCCGGGATATCCCCAGGACCGCAAAGTCTATGCGACCTGGAACAAACCCATCGTGGTGCTTTGCAACCAGAACAGCTTTTCCAACGCTGAGATTTTCTCGCATGCGATCCTCGCGCTCAAGCGCGGAAAACTTGTGGGTGTGCCCACCGCTGGCGGTGTCATCAGCACTGGGGCAACACAGATCATGGATCTTGGCACGCTTCGCATGCCTTTCCGCGGTTGGTATGGAATCAATGACGGGGAGGACATGGAACTCCATGGCGCGATGCCCCATGTTATTTTATGGCCAGAACCCGGGGAACTTCCCAAAGGCAAAGACAGGCAATTGGAAAAAGGGATCGAGGTTTTGAAATCCGAGGTGGAAGCCTGGCAGAAACTTCCCAAGCCTAAATTGATCAAGGCCACCGACAGAAAGTAAAGCCTTAGTCCTTAAGGTCGAAATCTATCATATTCTCCTGGTTTTTCACTTCCGCCTTGAGACTGGAAGTCACCGTCGTGGCGTACTTCTCCGGCACCAAAAAGGTGACTTTACCGGGCACCAGTATTTTACCGGACCTTGATTGCTTGATCTCATCCTCCAGGGATTTTGGCTCTTCCATGGTGCCTGCACCCACGCTTGTTGCCTGGATGGTCACCGTGTGAATGCCAACGATCGCGCCGTCATTCTTACGGGTGGTGGTTAACACATAGGAACCATCTTTTTGAATGTTACCCACCGCCGCCGGGCCGTTATCGGAATTAAACATGATAATGCCGGTATCGATTGTTTTTCCCTTGTAGGTAATTTTGCCTTTCACAGGAGCGATAACCGGGCCACCGGAACATGCGACGGTAAAAAGGGGCAAAAAAATGCAAATGATCAACCGCATGTTCCTGGCCTCACTAATAGGAGTTGACAACTTCACCACCATTGATGCTCGCAAGCTGGCCCAATGTGGTCTGGTTGATGGACTGGTTGACAAAACCAACATGCCCATCAACATAAAGAAAATTAGCCCCGCCGGTGTGAAAACTTCCCAATGGGGAATCATTTTCACTGTCAGCAAGGAGGGCGACCGTGGAATTGATGGGAAAGCGGGTGTTGCGAAAATCCCTGCCATAAGAGCGGTTGGTGGGAGGGCATGCGGGAGCGGTACAGGCACTGGCCAGGGTCCAAGGTGACACGGGTCCACCCTTGGTTGCAATGCCATATCCAGCGCCGCTTCCCCAAAGTTGCGCATGAACAGATTCCCCCACCGCCAGGGAGTTCGAGGTGCCATCAATCACATCAGTGAATTTCCTGGGCATGTTCATGTTGAACATTCCATCAACACAGACATCACCTCTCCAGCCATGACTCCAGCCCGGCCCACCCGAAACCCCGCCTGCAATGCCAAAGAAATCTCTCCGATAGGGAAAATCCTCGTATTTGGAATTGGATGGACATTGATAGACCTGCAATTTAAGTGACCCAAGATTACCGCCAACTCCTGTGGCCCAACCCTTGGAATAATCGTAAAGTTTTTCCGCGCTATCCTGCTCTATGCTTGGCAGAAGCATGACCCACATCGAGTTGCCCCTGCAATCGGTTGCACAATGCTTGGTGACATCAATTTCATGGCCATTGACAAAGCCCTTGGTGTCATGGGTTTTGTGGATGGCAAGTCCGATTTGCTTAAGGTTGTTCTGGCAGCGCATTCTCGCCGCCGCCTCCCTTACCTTTTGAACCGCGGGCAGCAGCAACCCTATCAAAATCGCTATGATCGCAATCACAACAAGAAGTTCTATTAGCGTGAAACCTTTTCTTGATTTGAAAGTAAGCATTGAAATTTCCTGGATAAGCAATTTTTGAAACTAACTTACCGTTTTATTTTCAGCAAGTAAAAAACCATCGAACACATCACCCGGGCAGCATGGATCTTTTGCAAGTGACAATCATTTTGACTTGGATGGCACGATCCGGATCCCTTGGATATTTTCCAACCGTGAAAGAATAGCTGTATCAGCATCACGGGTGGTTTCAAGCGCAACTTCATTGAAACCTGAGCCATAGGTGCCACGATTTTTCTGGGAGATCACCTTGAGGTTGATTTCCACCGGGGGTTTGCCTTTTTCTGGAGGGGTGATGATTTGGACCATCTGGCCCGGCTTCAACTGGCTGGCTTGCGACCAATAGGTTGAGTAAACCGTGAATGAAACATTCTTTCCATCCACACCATCGATGTAACCCTCAAGTCCCATCTTTGCCAACCTGAAGTTCACCAACGCCATCTGCCTGGCTTTGACTTCCTCGAGGCTTGCCTCATCGGCAATCTGCATGACAACTTTTTGTTTGTCCCTAAGGCACCAGGTAAGGTAAAAGGTGTCTCCTTTTTTCATCGCAAGAGTATCTACTAACTTTCCTTGCTTCCATTTCTTGCAATCGGGACTGATATTGAATTCCGCGATGTTGTTATCGAACGGCTTTTTATCCGCGAGAACTCGGGCATTGAAGGTTTTCCCCTCGACAGCATCCTCGGTGACCTCCCATATGTGATTATGCCCCTTCATCTGGCAAAGCTCATCCTGGTAATGAACCAGATAACCCCGGGGATGATTTTCATCCGCGTTGAAAAAAAGGTTGACCCTCTCACCGGGAAGTAAATCAGAGGGGCTGGCACCATAAACCAGATACCTGTAGGTTGTCGCCCAGGGCAGCACCCTGGTCTTGATGATTTCATCGGAAGACTCGCGGGTGACATTCGCGGTCATGGTATCGGGGTCGAATGATTTCCAGATATACCAACCCCGAGTGGTACCGATGCCACCGGGAACACCGAACTTGCGAGGGTGGATTACCGAGGCAGCGCCCTCCGGTGAGATGGGGACCTTCCTTAGGATTTTATTTTCAACGCCGGGATGACCCTTGAATCCCTGGATGCCAACCCTGGCATGGAAGATGCCATTGGGGCCACCCGTGCTGCAAAAAATCTCATCATGGTTGGGGCCGCCAAAAGCGATGTTGCTAACCACTTGGGCGGGGATATCAACATGGCCCAGCACTTTCTTTTCGGGTGAAAGAACAAGGATGCGACCCTGTTTGGTTTCCGGGCGTTGGAAATCAGCGACCCACAAATTACCCTGGTTATCGAAGGCACAACCATCACCACCACTGCCCCCCAGATCGTAAAAGAATTCGGGTTCAGCAAACGATTTGCCTTCGTCTGGAATAATGTAACGCAATATTTTCTTGGATTGCGATTCAATCACATAAAGGAACTTGCCTTGTGGATCAACATCAAGCCCGTTTGGAAAAGCTAGGCCTGTTGCAATCCTTGTGACATCCCCCTTGGGAGTCAACCTGAAAATATTTCCGACGGGTTTTTGCAGGGATGATCCGGAGGGATCAGTCCAGTAAATGTTACCCCTGGCATCTATTGTGAGGTCATTAAGACTGTTCAAAGGCTTGTTTTCAAACGCATCAGCAAGGACATTAAGTGAACCATCAGGGGCAAAATCCAGTATGGCCTTGTTTTTGTTATCGCAAATCAGGAGATGACCTTTTGCGTTAAGAACAGTGCCCGCCGGATTTATATCCAGGAACTTTTCAACTTTGCCTTCCCTGCTCACCCGCAGCAGTGAACCACTGCAGAAGAAAAGTTCACCATTCTTCCAAGTGGGGCCCTCGGAATACCCCGGGGCTTTCGCGTATTGAGTGGGCTTGATTGATTGAAGCTTGGCGTAATCCGCCTGCCCTATCGTGACAACAAAAGCAGTGGCTAAAATGATGGGATTGATCATCATGGAAAGATCTTTCAGGCGATAAGTTCAAAGAATTTATTGTGGATTCACATTTTCATCTTGAGGCGGGGCGGGTGCCTTGTTGAAACCAAATAGTTTATAGATTGTTCCACCCAGAAAAAACACCACCACAAGGATGATTTTCCATCCCTTGACTAAGAGAGCGAAAAGAAGCGCGAAAAAGCCAAGCTTCTTGGCGGCAACACCCGCTATCAGCGCAGCCAGGCCATATTCAGCAACCTTATCAACTCCAGGTTGGTAATCCTCGTAACGCTTTCCAGGATTGTAGGAGATATGGGTGGCGGCCTTCTTTGCAAATTGTTTGATTTTGGAATTATCAACGCTGCCCAAGGCAACCATCCGAAGCAATGTGTCTCTTCCCAGCATATTCTGGTTGTAATTGATTGACGCTGCATTGTCGAAATCGACAGTATTGATGGACCAGACAAGAAGACGCTTCGGCTGATCATAATAGGGAGGCTCATCCCACCCTAGAACCTTCAATTCACCCTGGTTTAATTTTTTTCTTTCAACATTCGCAGCCTCGGTTCTGGAACGGATCGATTCCAAAATCGCATTTGCATCCAACTTATTGGCATCTGCATCAAGGATGTGCCCGGATGGGGAGGACTCAAGCACAATCATGATGTCGAGGGCCCATTCATCCTTGGATCCGGGAATGATCATGCCAAGGACTTCGCCCGAAAATTTGTTTCCAAGCGCTGTCATGAACTCCCGGGTTGACTCAGGAGGAACAAAACAAGAGCCTGGTTGAAGATCCAAGGTCGCCAGGCTCCCAAGAGGAACCAAGCCTGGTTTTGTCACGATGGTTTTCTCGAGATTGTCAATAGCCGATTTCAATTGGGGACTTGGCTTGTCGCCCTGCGCGGAAACTCCATTCACAAAGATGGCAAGCAACATCAAAGAATACAGAAATGCCCTTTTCATTGGATGGAGACTCCGGAAAGAAAATATTAAAACTAGAACAAATCGAGAATTGGCTCACCTTCCGCAAGGAGGTTGTATGGTCGCCCTTCCTTGTCATGGGCTTCAAGGTCGGTAACACCCATGGCATGGTAGACGGTCTTGGTGACATCGGCGGGGGTGACGATTTTCTGCTCGGGAAATTCACCGCGTTTGTCGGATGAGCCATGCACCTGCCCGCCCTGGATCCCGCCACCCGCCATCAGCACGCTCAGGCAATGGGTCCAGTGATCCCGCCCTGCCCCGCTGACACCCCCACTTCTGGGATCACCAACCTTTGGTTTCCTTCCCATCTCAGAGGTGACCATGAGCAATGTGGAATCAAGGAGGTTGCGTTGGGATAAATCCTCAATCAAGGCGGAGAAGCCCCGGTCAAAACCCGGGAGCAGATCCTCCTTGAGGCAGTTGAAATTATTGCCATGGGTGTCCCAACCGCCACCGCTTTTGCATTTCTTGTTGAGGTTCTCATCACCAAGCCAGAACACGGTGATAAAGGGAACCCCCGCCTCCACCATTCTTCGTGCAAGCAAAAGCGACATGCCGTTGGTATTGTTGCCATATCTTTCACGAAGGCTGGCAGGTTCCTCCCCGACATCGAAAGCCTTGGTGGCTTTTGCGGAAAGGAGCAGTGACAGGGCTTTTTCCTGTAGCTTGGTCCAGGTGGTGCTTTTGTTCGACTGC
>SYCV01000045.1 GCA_005786805.1 Planctomycetia bacterium
ATGAGAAGGTATCGCGTAGCATGCCAGCCATTTTATTTGCTTGTTCTTCCAAAAATCACCCATTTGCTTGGCTATGATCTTACCTCCCGAAGGCCGATTGGTGAAATCCAAATGATTATGAAGATTTTTGAAGATCCCACTCGTATTTCTGGGATACGGGATTACGAACCAGGAGATCCAATGTCTAGGATTCATTGGAAGGCAAGCGCCAGAACAGGTGTGTTCCAATGCAAGGTTTTTGAGCCATCATGCCTTGCAGGAGCTATGATATTGCTGGATTTTCACGAGGCCAATTTTCCACCCAGAGGTGAACCGTTCCGTTCAGAACTTGCCATTGATGCCGCTGTTTCTTTAGCTCATGCGGTTTGTATTTTAAACCAGCCTTTTGGAATATCCACCAATGCCACGGATGCGGCTTTTAATGTTCGCGAGAATTCGAACCAGTTTAAAATTGAGACCCGGGCTGAAACCAGGGCTTTTTTGTTGGATCATGACAGGCCTGATCAAATGCAACCCATGTTCCTTCCCTCTCGGCGGGGTGAGGAGCACCTGCAATTAATGAGGGAAATGCTGGGAAGGGCCATCAAATCAGATTCATTGAAATTTGCTGGGATGATCAGGGAAGTTTCCGTGCGTCTTCCAAGGGATCTTACCCTCGTCGCGATTTTGTCCGGAGTAACCGAGGAATCAGCCATGATGCTAGGGGGCTTGAAGCAGCAGGGGTTCGCGGTGTCAGTTGTATTGATCCAGTTGGATGAAGAGGGATTAAACCGGGCATTCAAAAGATTGGTGGCAAACGGCATAAGGGAAATTCGCCATGCTGTAGACCAGGAGTCCTTACCGCGACTTTGCAGGTCGCAGATTGATAGAAGTTCTCCACTAAGCCTTGTATAGGAAGTTATCATGGTGGAAAAAAAAGCTTACGAATATCGCGATAAACCTGGCGTTTTCGATCAAATCATTGGAACCATTGGTTTGGGATTAATTCTGATCCTGATGGTTTCCCTTTCATTTTTTTTGATAGCAAGGGTATCTCTCAGTTCGAAATGGACTTCACAAAACTGGCTTATATTTTGGGAGGTAATCGGGACAGTTCTTGTAAGTAGGATGGTTTTGATTGACGACCTTAAGAGGGCTGTGGGTGGTTACGCGTTTGTCTTGGGAATGTTGATATGGATCCCATTCGCAGGTTTTGCGTTATTGGCGGGTGATATCCAATTTGGATTGGGTTTTACCTTCTTGTTGATTTTTGTGGGGTGGTTTACTTTCAAAATCACATGGGATGTCACTGATCTTGACGAAAGGGACCAGGATGGAGATGGATTGCTTTCGACAGCGGGATTAAAAAAGGATCTTAATCCAGGAAATAAAAAATTTTCCGATTCCTGGGGTGATAAAAGAGAGGAAAGCTTGGAGTATAATTTTGAAGCTGAGGAAGTGTTGTCAAAAATAAAAGAAGAAGCTCCCATGAAACCAAAAGGTGGCAAAGGTAGGGGGGTGTGGGTTCTTTATTTTTTATTTGGTTCAATTCCGATTTTCGGGCTTGCCGGGGCAACCAATGATGAAACTGATCAAAATCTCAAATGGTATTTTTTTTGTTGCCTTGCCATCTACCTTTTTAGTTGCATTGCTTTGTTGATGACAACATCGTTCTTGACAATTAGGACAGATTTAAGAAGGCGTAACCTTCACATGCCATTGTTTACGGCAGGATTTTGGTTGTTCAGTGGATTACTTGTGTTGGTGTTTTGTTTTCTATTCGCCTCGATATTACCTCGTCCCCATGGTGTGATTGACCCGGTTGCAATTTTGTTTTCAAAGAAAAGTGGCGATTCGGATATTTCTTCCAGTCAGGGGAAAAATGATGGCATAAGTTCGGGTGAGAAATCATTTGATGAATCCAATCAGAATTCAAAGAGCAACAATCCAAACGATAATCATGTTGAATCAAAATCAAAATTTGACAAAGCTAGGCAAAAAACTGATGAAGGAAAAGGGGCGCAATCATCCGCCAATCAGCAGTCCCCGTCTTTTGATATCCCAGGGTTGGATAAGTTTATGGAAACTCTCGCTATTTTCATCAAGGTTTTTTTTGGAGTTTGCACCCTGCTTTTTGTCATCTACATGGTGGTTTACAAGATGAGTTTTACGTTTGATTGGGCCATTGATTTAATGGATTGGTTTCGTGGCATAATTGAATGGGTCAATGTGAAAAATAAAGTTGAAAATAAAGCCCCCGAAGTGTCTTTGGTTGGGGAGATAATACCCTTTGAGGAATTTTCTGATCCTTTCGATGATAAAGATTGGCAGGGGATGAGTCTTAAGCATCTTGCCGGTTACACATGGAAAGCTTTGCTCTCCTGGTGTAAATCTCAAAATGTCGTGGTTCCAAAAGGGTGTTCCCCCTCAGATTTGGAGAAAATAATCGCAAATGAGTTCCCTGCTGTGGAGCCTGCTTACTTTGCGTTTGAAAAGGTACTTCTGTTGGTCCAGTATTCGCCAAATCATGAGCATTCAAAAGGAATTCAGACCATACGGCGAATGTGGGAATGCATGAAGGGACAATCTGGGGATGCTTAGTTTCATCAATGAACTTATCGTTGTTATTTTTTTCTTTTAAGAATGCAGGCGTTGGACATTTCTTTAGCAATTGCTTCATGGACGATTTTTAGGGCGTCTTCCTTTGGCAGTTCTGCCAGTCGATCCGAGTCGATAGGGGGCCCTATTGAAATCGCGATTGCGCCAAGTTCTCCGGTCATAAAAATAGGGGAAAGGTTTGGTAGTAATTGGTTGCGTGGCAATGCCTCATGTGCCCCCACTATTCCCACAGGCACAACCACCGCTTTTGATTTTCGAATCAATAATTGAATTCCTGGTTTAAGTTCTTGAAGCTTTCCAGTTTCTGATCTGGTGCCTTCGGGGAAAACCAGTATTGCACTTCCACTTTTTAATAGTTCCAGAGAAGACCTTATGCCGTCTAGTGCGACTCCCTCAAGGTCCACGGGGCAACAACCAACCGATCTGAGGTATCTGTCGAGGAGGGGTTTTTTAAAAAGTGATTTTCGTGCCAGATAACAGAGTTTACGGCGGGCAGCCAATCCAATCGCAATGGGATCCAAAAAACTTTGGTGGTTTGCAACTAGGATCACAGGGCCGTTTTCGGGAACATTCCTCCACCCTTGTTTTCTGAGGCTGAAAAAAAATGTGTATAAACAGTTGTAAATTGAATAATTAAACGAATACCATAACGAGTTGAAATTTGACATCGTTGAAATGGATTTTAAAAGCTTTGCCATCATATCTGGCCACGCCTTTTGATTTCTTGATGCATGATATCAATCACTTTGTGCATTTCGAGGTCGGAAGTGTCTATGATCATTGCATCTTTGGCCGGAACCAATGGGCTGATTTCCCTCGTTTCGTCCCGAAGGTCCCTTGCGATGATCGCATCAAGGATTTCTTTGGGATTTGCACTGACGCCCTTTTCCTGAAGTTCGATAAATCTTCGGTTTGCACGAGTTTCAGGCTTCGCAGTTAGAAAAAATTTACAATATGCATCCGGGAATACGGTGGTTCCCTGGTCGCGCCCCTCGCAGACCATGTTTTTTTTGAATGCCACATTTCTTTGCAGTTCCACCAGTTTTGTTCTCACTGCTTTACTGGTTGCTATCACCCCAGCGAATTCCGTTGTTTCCTGGGATCTTATCTGTATTGTCACATCCGCCCCATTAAGAAACACCTTGTTATCTTCCAAAGTGATATTCAGGTTTTGGAGAATTTTTTCCAGAGCTGATTCGTTGGGGGAAGTGAAGCCGGAATTCAAAGCAGCCAGCGCAACCGTCCTATACATCGCTCCCGTATCGAGGAATTGAAAATCAATTAATTTTGCAAGTAACCTTGCGGCAGTGCTTTTCCCAGCTCCCGCTGGTCCATCAATCGTGATTATCAAGATCTAGTCCTCGTGCTAAACAATGATAATATCAAATGATTTGGCCATTAAAAAAGGCGACCTAGTAGGTCGCCCAGTTTTAAAATTAAATGGAAACAATTACTTGGGGTAAATGTTAATCGTGAAGGTCTCGTTTGCGGCAAGGCTTCTTGTTGTTTGTTTTTGAATGATTCCAAATCCATCAGCAAGAACTTCATAGGTGAAGTCACCAGAATTAACATTTGGAACTGGTAAAGTTTGATTAGCCTGAACTTTGTAAACTTTAC
Organism: Planctomycetia bacterium; assembly: GCA_005786805.1. Taxonomy (GTDB): domain Bacteria; phylum Planctomycetota; class Planctomycetia; order Gemmatales; family Gemmataceae; genus UBA969. The sequence goes on from SYCV01000045.1 coordinate 4,216, forward strand.
CATTGATGATGACACTTGCGTTTGAATATGAAGTGTTGGCAATTTTGATTGTACCGGTTGTTATTGGGTTGAATGAAGCTGCAACCCGGGTTGATGAAAGCTTATTAATCGCCTGCTCCAACCTGCTGATTTGGTCTTTTAAAATTATAAGCTCAGCTTCGATTTTCAATAGTTTGGAATCATGATCAACGCTTTTAATCGCCTGAATTGATAACTGAAGCTCTTTTAGCTGCGAATGAATGTTTTCTAGTGAGGCAGTCTCAGGCTTTTTTTCTGGTGCCAAAGATTTTTTATCAGCAGTGGCATCATTGCCACCGAAGCTTAAGTTGTATGATAATCCGATGAGGGCAATCATCGAGATGGTATAAAGACTTTTCATTTTGCACCGTAATTACTTCATTCCAATTGGAACTAGATCAAAACCAATATTTAGAATAAAGGCTGTTATGTGGATTAGCAATCAAAATTGGGGCAAAATGAAATCAAGAGAATGTTAAATTGTAACGGTTGTAGTGGCAATAAAGTTATCATTAAATAGAACAAGCCGGGTATTCCCCGGCTTGTTTATAATTAAGTTGGACACAGGATCTATGCATTTTCTTCATATTGAGCAATGCGATTAATAGTTTCTTCAAAGTCTTCATCGGTATCCGATGGTAGTTTATATTGCATCAAATAGGCGTCCTCATTGCTATCCTCGTAAAACGAGCGAAGAACTCTGATGGCCTTAAATCCTTGGTTTCTGAAGAACACCTGGCCTGAAAGGTTGGTTTCACGGACCTCCAAAGTGATTCTGGTGCGTCTATGGCTTGAAAGTTTGCTGATTAGTTTGACTGCCATTTGCAGGCCAACACCGGACCTTTGGTAATCAGGATGCACTGCGAAATTTAAAATATGAAGTTTGTTTTTATGAAGTTCATAAATCATGAATCCAATTACTTTATCACCACTTTCCGCTACCATTCCGATGCAATTTCGCTGCCTCAGGCATCTTAAAAAATCTTCCTCAGTCCAGGATTGTTGAAAGCAAAGTTGTTCTGCTTGTAATACTTCCTGCATGTCCCTTCTAATCATCCAGCGAATATGTACTTTGATTTGTTCTTTATCCGTCTTGTTACCGCTCATTAATTTCTCCTCTTACGATAATCATGGCATTACATGGTTCCGGCATGTAATTTTGCCATGTTGCTTTGCCGATTTACTCGGCCAAAGTTTCCCGACCTCTATTGAGAGATGATTGATAAACATTCCCTCAGTCAAGCGGGCGGAATTTAGCAATGGCCGAAACAATTTACAAGACCAAGCTTTCATCAAACCCACATATATAAAATCGGATTTTTAAAGCATGGTAATAACCGTGCTTTTTACTGTTTAAAGAAAAATTTTTGAAAGTTTGAGAAGCAAGAAAAGTATGATAAATGAGGGGATTCCTTTCCCCGTTAATTTGCGCTTCCTTGGCGATCCATGATGAAATCTCACCTTGGATTGAAGTGACTAACATACAACAGAAATATTTGCATGACAACCAAATATTCATGTTGTGATAATATTTGTCAATTTGTGAACAATATGGTTAAGGTAGGGGGGATATTGAAATTGAGCATGATGCGCTTCGCTTGATATTTCCCACTCCGTATTCAACGACAATGCGAAATTCTCCGGGGCTCAGTCCTTTTAAGTTTACTGAATAAACTTTATCACCCTTGCTTCCTAGAACAGGTAAATTATCAAAACTCAAGTTTTGGCCTTCAAGGCCGGCTATGGTTGGTCCGTTCCATCCGAGGGGAATTATGCCGTCTGGAAAAAGAAATCTCACGGACGAGTTATTTAACTCAATTGATCCGGTGTTTTTCA
>SYCV01000046.1 GCA_005786805.1 Planctomycetia bacterium
ACGATCTCCTTCTGGTCGAACTCCCTTTTCACTTTCTCGAGGCGAGCCTCCAAATCCACCTTTGCGATCTCCTTCTGGTCGAACTCCCTTTTCACTTTCTCGAGGCGAGCCTCCAAATCCACCTTTGCGATCTCCTTCTGGACCACGACCATGGCGGGAGTGCGCATCTTTTTCACCACGATGGGTTGGGCCGCCTGGTCCCATTTTTCCATGCATCCCTTGAGGAGACATTTTTCCCCATCTACCTGGCATTGGCATGCCCTTAAAACCGGGAATTGGCATACCGGGGCGAGGCATCATCATATTTTTTTGCATTGAGGAACGATGAATTTCCATCATTACATTTTTTGCTGCAACCGCAGTTGCGGCATCTTTGCTTTCGGACATTTCCTTAAGGGAATAAACTGCGGCGGTTCCCATCCCTACCAAGGCTTTTCTCGCACTATTGCGGATATTATCATTTCGATCAGTCATCTTTTCACCAAGGATTTTTATCCATGCTTCCAGTTCCTTATCAGGTTTGGAAGGAGTCATGGGATTAGTCCACCCTTTTCCACCCATTCCGGGCATGGGTCCTTTACCCCAATCACGGGGGCCATTATTATTGGGACCCGGTACGCCAGGGCGCTCCTGACCTGGCCTTGCAGGTTGCACACTTTTAGTTTGCTCGCGTTTTGGTTCCTGGGCATACAACAGACCAAAAACAGAGACAGCAGTTAGCGGAAGAGCCAAGGCAAGACCGCATCGAATTTTTGTGAATAAACTCATGATCGTTCCTTTGACTAGGAGTATGGGAGAAAAACCAGGCCTGCGTTGAAAAGTAGGGAGTTTTATCCATCAATTCCCAATTACATTTGCAACTAAAATTGAAATTACCAATCAAACCATTAGAAAATGATGATTTTTAAAAATAATAGGGGGATTTTTCACTGATTTTTTTTGAAAGATAATCACAAGGAACAAGCCTCTGGCCCAAATACGAATATTTCCCCAAAACTAAACCAATTTTTTCCCATCCAAGGGTCTCGGCCCATTTGAAAATACCACCCCATTCAGTTGGAAAACCAAGTGTGAAATTCAATGCAAGATCAATTACTCCAGCACTTGGTACGACTTTTTCTCCAAGAATTCGATTCGCCTCCAGAAATAACACAATAAATAATCTCTCAATTATCTCATCATCAGACAAACTCAAGGAACCATTTTGAAGGCTTTTTACCATTTCCAAAAAAGCAGGGTCCTCAGATTTTTGGTCGTTATCAGAATACTTGTAATATCCCATCTTGTTTTTCTGGCCCAATCGGCCTTTTTCAAGCATCCGGTCATTAATGACCCCCTTTGGAAACCTGCAACCCAACGCTTTGTCAATAATTTGGTTCAAATAAACCAAATTATCTATTCCAGTGATATCTGATAATTCAAAAATACCCTTTGGAAACCCAAACCGCACCATCGCATTCTCTATCTGATATGGGTTCATCCCCTCAACAACTATTTCCTGGGCTTCCCTCAAAAGGACCAAAAGCAGTCGATTCATCAGGAAACCGGGCGAATCATTGACAATAATCGGCACCTTTTGCAACTTGATTGATAACCCAACCAAGGTCGCTATACATGAATCACTGGTTGACTCGGTCCTGATAACCTCCACAAGGTTTGGATGAATCAACGGCGGGCAAAAATGCAAACCGGCAAAATTAGATGGGTTCTTCAAGTTTGATCCAAGTTTTTTAAGCGATATGCTGGCGGTATTTGAGCAAATAATCGTCCCTTCCGAAACCATTGAATCCAACTGATGCAATAATTCTATTTTGGAATCCTCATTTTCTATGATCGCCTCAAGGATTACTTTGCGGTCTTTCACAGATTCCAATACCGTGGAAGTACTCAATCTACCCAGGATTTGGAGTATTTCCTCCACTGATAAACTTGCAGCCTTCAGTTTGGAATGAAGTTGTTTCATGATCGCAGTCGTGCCCAAACCAAGGTTAAAGGGCGCGACATCGACCAGCAGGGAGGGAACACCTCGCTTCGCCATCAACAAGGCGATGGATGGACCTATGGCTCCTGAACCGATCACCCCGACACTATCGGTGTAATTCACCGGGACCAGGGATTCTCCGACCTGTCTAGTTTTGATTATCTCTTTTTTAGTTTCCTCAAGCATGAAACTATTTCGGACATAATTTGAACTCCAGGAATTTTTAAAGAACTCAACGCTGGAGGACTGGGATATGGCTGAAGGTTGATTACAACTACCAATCACAAAATCTATGATTTTTGCCTGCTGGGAATCCCGCGCAAAAGCACCGGTTAAAAACCTGGTTCTGACCAAACTTAACTGATCATCTGAAAAAGGAACGGGCGAGGTCCTCGCAAGCCTGCAATTTTTCCAATCCTTGCTCGCATATAACCTCCTCACCAAATTATTTGAATTGACCATAAGCAAATCAGGGGTGGTTAATTCATCCAAAACACCTTTATGGATTAATTTTGAGGGAGCGTAACTCCCTCCGGTTGCGACCATTTCCAGTGCATTATCAATCCCGCAAATCCGCGGCAATCGGGAAGCGGTGCCTAAAGCGGGCGGAAGACCAAACTTTATTCCAGAAAGACTAAAAACCGTGGTTGGATTATCACATGCGATCCTGAAATCAAATGCCAGAATGAATTCAAATCCGCTTCCAATGCATGGTCCGTTGATGGCGGCAACCGTTGGAAACGGCATTTCCTCAATCATCCTCAAGCATGTAATCGCTGTTTCAAGCAAGCCTTTTTCGTAGTCGGGATCATTGCCTTTCGTACGAAGCTCAGTCCAATCATAATCAGATAAAAAGCAATCATCCCTGCCGCTTTTAAAAATTAGCCCCTTCAGGTCAACTCTTTTTTTAAGGGATTCAAGTTCCTTGAGTAGTTGGTTGAAAAAAGCCACTGTACAGTGATTTTCAGGTGAACCATCCTGATTCCACTGAAGCAGTGCGATATTACCATCGCATATGCCCAAATCCAGCCCGGTGTTTTGTGATGCATTATGGTCAATCATGAAAGTTCTTTCACCAAGATCATTTAAATTGTAGATTCTGTATAAATTCCCGCCTGTAAAACAGGATCACAAAAATCCTGCCTGCTAAACCAGAGATAAAACAAAGAAGAACCAACAGGTTAAAACCAGATAACCCATAAAAACATAATCCGAAAATTAATAATTGCTCAGGCCATGACACAAAAATTATTTTATAAAATCCAGGGAAGGAACTTAGGTAAAATACCCCGATGACAAAGATAATCCAGATGATGGAAACGAATGGTGCCATCTGAAAACCAGGGGGATTATTCAAAGTTACCGATAAATCAGGCACGATCGCCCCATCAGATAATGAAATTATCCTCTGGTTGAATATCTTTTCCGGGGAATTAAAAAAGTCATTGAGTGAATATCTTGTGGAATTCAATTCCGCCTTTGTTCTGGAATCCTCGTAATTCAATTCAATCGCGTACTCCATGTTTTGTTGAACCATTGTCCGGCCCCAAGTCAATGATTCCTCATCGCTTACCGTGAATGATTCCAATGTTCTGCCCCTGGAAATTATTTGATGGAATAAATCCTGAATTGGTTGCAAAGCGGAGGATTCGCGGGAATCCAAACGCGTTTCTTTGGCGATATTCCTTGAAGCTTCCATGAGTGACCGGGCTTGATTCTCCAATGCGCCAAGTTTCTGGACATACAGGGCGGGAACTTCCATTCTCCAGGATTCGAAAGGTTGCGTCCCGATGATCAATGTTTTGTCGAATCGGGTCCGGGAGGACAACACCGGGATGTTATCAAGAAAATTTTGCCAGCGATTTACCGTCTCAGGTAATTGAAATGATAATTGAATCCTCTGGAACCCCGTCTTGACCGGTTTGAACACATGAATCTGGTCCTCACCGATGCTTTCAGGATAAATGCGAACATCATCCAGGCTGCAGGAAATGAATGAACCTGTTGCTGGTATTCGAACATTGATCGGGGTTAATTCCGGAAGATACAGCCAAAAAACCGCGGTTCCCCCGATTGTTCCATTTCTTTTCAGTTCACCGGCGATGATATTGTGAATCACCATGGGAGGATCGGCAAGGGCACCACCGACCTTCCTGATTCGGTATGACGAATTCCAGGATTTGGATTCAACCCTGAAAAAATCCATGGATCTACCGGCAAGTTTTTTCTTCAATACAGGGCTATCCCCAAGCGCAATCATTCCGGAAACTTTTGACAGTCCCTGGATATTGACAATATTGATTGATTCATTGGGAATGGCAACCCAGGAAGATACGGATTCCATTCCTGTCAGGTTCCAAGTTGGAACCTTCATTGAGCTTGAAGCCATGGATTTGCCCAAGCCACATGAAACACTGAAATTAATGACACCCTTTTTCTGTGACTCAGGAATGATTAATCGCCATTTTCTGGTGTATTCTTTTTCATCAATCGGCTCCAATTTTATCCCCAATGGAAGGTCGGGTTTTATTTCAGAATTGTCCCAGCCCGATATTGAGAATTCGTGAACCGATCCACCATCCCTTGCACGGTTGATTTCAACATCAACCTTGGCGACGATTTGTGATTCCTTCTCCTCGACCCAAAATAAAACATTCGCATTTCCAGATAACACAGGGGGTTTGACTTCAAATTGAGCCTGATAATTCTTATCATTTGCAATCAATTCCAGAGTATCTGGGGAATTGGTGAATCCCTTCAAGGTTATTGGCTTCACCAAGGCATCATTATCATGCGAGAGAAGAATCCTGCTGGTTAGCTTGGTTGCAAAAAGAAAATTTGATTTTGGCACTTCAATCAAATTTGCAACACCGGGGTTTGCAGTTGTTGCAAAAACTTCAGAGTTGAATGCGAATTCTTTCACCGGCTTTTCAAGCCAGATAAGTACTTTTGTGTTATTTTGGGACCAGGATTGAATGCCCTCACCCTGCAGCTTTGTCACGGTATATTTGTTTATCCCCTCCAAATACCATTCAACAAATGAGATATCAGGAAGGTTGCTTTTTAGTGAGCCGTTGATGGAGAACTGGCTCGACTTTGGCTGAAGAACACCCTTGATGGTTTGGTTAGCATCAAATTTGAAATGTGCGGGCGAAATATCCAAGGTAAGCACTGGTGGATTGTTGGGTTCCCTTCGAAACGAATAAGCGAATGAAAGCAATTCAGGATCTGGTTTAGCGGATTCGGGCCAGAAGGATGCGAAATTCCTGGCATTGATGCCGGTTAATCTTAGGGGGAGAATCTGCCTTGAGACATTGCAATTTGTTGATTTGTAAGCGAGAAAACTGCCGCCCTCCTGAAATACACCCACGGGAGTCGGGACAGGCACCTGCCATCGAGACGAAAAACCCCTCATTGGGATAAAAACCGCCTGGATCTGCAAGCTGCCAGAAATACGCCTCGAAAAATAAAGTGTCATCCTTTGTCCTGAGGCATTTGGCTTTAAATTCCAGTCCAGAAGATTTACAAATCCCCCTCCCTGCAGGGTGATTGGATTGATTCCGGAGGGAATCAAATCCGCAGGCAGGTCAATCTCAAAAAAATCTGTACCCGACTCGGGGAACTGGAGATTCCAATAAGCCTGCAAACTCGATGAGTCCAAGCTTATATCCCAGATATATGCCTCCTGGATGATCGGCTTGGTTTTGGGGGGTAGTGGCCCCTTGCTCCACCTTAGATTCAACGGACCACTGACTTTTCCCAAGTCGGCGCTAAGCCTTGTCGTATTTCCTGAACGGACAACCATGGTTGCACCAAGATTTCCCGTGAGCATCGGCTGTTCCGCATTGGAAGGAAGGTCACACTGGAAAAAAGTTATCGGAGAGGATGGAATACTAAAGGAGACAGTTCTATCCGAAAATTTTTCAGAGATGGCACCCTTGAAACCAACAGTCAAAACATACTCACCTCCCTTTGGTATGGTAAGTGACAATACACCATTTGGTTTAGTTGTCGGAAACGCCTGCATGCCATTCAAATAGATCTTATCCGCTAGCCAACCACCGGAAACTGGCAACTCAAGGCTTGATTGCCCCGTGGAATAAACATTCCAAGTCGCCTTGATATTAACACCATTATCCTGGACAACACCCTCATACTGGGCCTTGGTGATGAAAGCTTTTCCCTCAGGGACTTGAACCATGTTTTCCCGAAATTGTTTTATAAGCGCCTGAGGCACTAGGTAGATTGGTTCCCTTTGGGAAGATTCCGGTTCCGCGAGGAGATAAACATCAAAGGAGTTTGCATTTTGAGCTGATAGATCGTTGAAAAAAAACACAGTTAACAGGATCAACGAGGCAGCTTTAACAGGTGGGGAAAATGCCACCATGGGGTATTGAATGCCCAGGGAGCATGCTATGAAAGACGCGAATTGCAAGACTTTCTTGATGACCCAAAAAAGAAAAAACCACCAGGCAAGAGGCACAAGGGGCGGGGGCATCCAGCAAATTGCAAGCCCGGCCAGCATACCCATCAAAGGCTCCAGATAACTGATTGATTTGAAAGGCTTGTTTGCAACCAACACAAGCAAGACAAATGCCAGCACAAAACCAAGGGCTTGGGCATGGTGATGATCAACCAGGAAAATCGGATCAGTCTCGTTATAAACCTGCCAGAGATTGGCTCCGGAATCATTGGCATCTTGCGACATTGCATTATTGGGATTCAAACTTCCATCAATTCTGGAATTCAAAAGCCAGCTCCACGCTGAAACATATCTGTTGGAGAAATCCTTGCCGTTGGTGACAGCTTCCCCCAAGGCTTGCACCAGATTGGGCGAAATCATCTCCCTGATAAATTCACCCTCTTTTAAGTTTGTAAGGAGGACAAAGTTTGCAACCGGGACCAGCTTTAGACCTAGCAAATCCAGGTTTTCAGATATTGTTTTCGTGATGTTGGGCAAATTACTTGCGGGGTTGATATTTTTTATCTCCCCGCAACCATCATCCAGAACCAATGAGTAACCATTTTTCAAAAGGTAAATTTGCAATGATTTTACAAGATCGTTGAACTTCGCATTATCCATCGCATTTGGGATCGGTTTTTGTTGCAGAATAGTCTGCAGCAAGCCGCGCACATCCCTGGAGTTATCAAATTTAAACAACTTGGAATCCAGCAAATAATTCAAAGGAAACATATAACCGAGGTGACCCTCAGTTTCTTTCCCCCGTCGAATTCGGCCGATGGGTTTTATTTTCGCTGAAGCAATCGGCTCCACGCCCGATGGAATGGTCCAATAAAGAAATTTATCCAAGGGCACAGATGGCAATTGGGGATAATTGGAGTCAATTTTTTTCCACAGCCATCCAGCAGGCGCATCTTCCAGATATGTGATCACAAACTGATTTAAAACATCATTGAAAGCATTGCTTGTTGAACTTGGGATTCGAACCCTGTTGCCATTAAAGATAAAATTCGAGAGAAGTATGTCATTTACCCTGATTTCTGAAACCTGGGATTTTTCTGGCAGTCCGATTTCAAGAAAATCATTGTTCCATTCCCGCACGCCAAGGCTCAACTGATTAAGTATCGCTCCATCCGCCAGTAGAGATTTCCTCAAGACAGCCTTTTCAATGGTTCCATAATCAACCAAATCCAATTGATGCAAGTTTTTGATGTCAATCCATGGATTGGAAAAATCATAGGAAAAGTTTTTAAGCCGGGGCTTGGTGGAGGCGATTGATTTCAATCCCCTGGTGCGAAATTCCAGATTTCTATTGCGAGTGGAGTCAATTTGAACAGTGGCTTCAACCTGTTGGCCGGAAGGAAAACCAACAAGTGGGACCTCAGTGTAACCAACGGGCAAAGGCCGGGTGAAAATCGCCTGGAAGTTAATTGATTCCTTCGCCCCCAAAGATTGGAACAAATGAAAACGCCAGCACTCACCATGGGGAAAAAGTTCAGAAAGACCATATAGCTTTAATCCGGGCATTGGGCTTAAACCTGATATAATCCAGGCAATCTCATGCGAATTCACCCTTTCAATTTTCTTGAATGTTGAACCGCGGTTGGAAACCGTCCATTTCCATGTTGATGGGTTGGAACCAGCGGGGCAAATCAAGTCAAAGCTTTCAACCTGGCCATTTTCAGAGCCCAGTAAAACATCCAGCCTGGTTTCCATCCTATCCGCAAGGAATGTCACCATCGAATTAAAACGCAGGTTGGAGACACCAGGGATTTGATTGAGCTCAATACTTCCAGCAGGGGTGTTCTCAACAAATTTAAACAAGTGATTGCAGGGCCACTTGAACTGCTGGCTCTCGTTTTGAATTTCCAATTCCAACAGGTCTGACTTCACCTTTGCCTGATAGGAAGACGCGTCATATTGAATGCCAAAATAACCCTCATTCAAAATTGAATTGAGGGGCAATATAGATGGAAATCCCCAAAGCAAAGTTTTTTTGATTTTCGCCTCGGGAGAAAGCCTGAGTGAAAGTATGGATGGGCGCCCCTGGCCTGCATCAGGATTTTTTGAATTGACCGCAGCAAGAGGGTTTTCCAGTTCCACCCTCAACAATTGCCTGCCCTGGCTTTGTAAGACAGACCAATCCTTCACCTGCGTATCAGGGCTAATTGTGAGTTGCTCCACCTCCCAACCCGTGGGCAATTGCACAAAAAGGGAAGATGTTGAACCATTTAGCGGGAAATATGAAATATTTGCCTGAAGGGACGCGCCAATGGGTGTGGGCTGGAACAAAATTTCCTGATGGGTTCGAAACCTGGCATTTCCCATCGAAACCTTGACTGCGGGATATACCCTTGCTTTTTGTGAAGCCAGGCTACCGCCTATGAAACTAAAAACCGTGCCCTTGGATGCATTATTACCGATATCGGCGAGCAAAAAATCACCTAGAATAATATCATCGATCCGGATCTCCTGGCCTGTGACAACGGTGATTTCCTCACGATGGGATGTGAGGGATTTAAAGCGCACCCAGGGAGTTTTCCAAAGAAATGTCTTTTTGATGACTGAGGAGGCAACCGCCCTGACCAAGACCTTGTCGGGCCTGCACAAATTATTTTTAAGGGTAATTTCCAAAAGTGGAAGATTTTCCCTTGTCACAGTCCTCCAGCTTTCAATCTGGTCTGACAGCACCTCAAGTATCTTCAAGTCATCATCTAGATCAAACTCAAGGACCCTGGAACCATTGGTCAGCCCGTTAAAATGAAAAATAAAATCTGAAGCAGTGGATTCCGGGGTGACATCATGTTTTGCCTGGAGTTTTTCAACACGCAATTCATCCAATCTGCCATGCTGCGCCGGGTCCTGGAGCAGAAGGTCAATTTTGGTTTCGCCACTCGCTATGACTTTTAAAATCTTTTTATTGCTGCTTGGAACTGGAGGCCCGACCTCCACGGAACCCTTTGAATCCAAGACAAAATTCCAGTTGAATGGGATTGAAAGTTCAAAGGATTGAAGAGAGGCGGGAGGAATGCGCAACGAGACATGATATCCATCAGGATACTGTTCAATTTTATGTGTCCAATCAAGTTCACAGGATGAATCATTGTTTTCCGGAATCATCAGGACTGCCGAACCCGGTATAAACTCGCCCAGAAGGGCATCCTTGGAATTCCATGAAGCTTTCTTGATGGCCAGGTTAAAAGGCTGAATGGGAAAGTATCCCTGGCTTTTGGTACTGGAGTTGAAGACCCAGTTCGCCTTGCCAATAAGCGCGTTATCCTTGAACTCGGCCTTGTAATTCGCCTGGGCAAGGACGGGAGGCTTCAATGAATTAGATTTAAAATTCGATGTTTTCCTCAGCTTTTCAAATTCCTGTAAAGACATCGGGACAAAGGCATCACGGATATTCTTTTCAAGAAATTTCGGACTTTGACCCGGAGGTACGACCACTATTTGAAACTTGGGGGTGTTACGCGATTGATCGGGAAGGTTATCCTGACTGCTTCCGGGAAGAGCCAGGGCAAGATAAGTGATTACAAATGACACCCAGGCCAAAAGGCGAATTTTTCTGCCGGGTTGCATGATCTCACTCCTTTAGTCCGGCAGGACATCATGCACCAAGGAAGGATTGCTGGCTGAATTTTTAGAATTGCTGTTATCCGGCACCGATGGGTCAGGACGCACCCAGTAACCCGTGGACTCATTACTTTCACGGGCGACAGCCTGCTGGGTCACACCAACCTGGGGTTTATTGAATGTGGGCTTGATTGTCGAAATGGAAGCCTTGGTCCTGCTGAATGATGGAAGATTTGCGGATTGGTAAAGGGATAAATATTTCTTCAACTGCATGATCAGCACCCCGGCGGCCAAGGTATAAAGCGCGGGTTGCAATCCAAGGAACAACTTCGCTGATAGCAGGGGAAATAAGATATGAAATACCGTTGATGAGACAAACAAGCAAAAGATGAGCCATGGTGTCAATGCCGCGATTGATTTATTATGATTGACCAAACCGACTCCAGACAAAATGACCAGGAAAACAAACAGGGAAACAAAAGCCTTGAGTGTCGACCCCGAAAAATGCAGCAGGGTGATGGATGTTTGAGGTGAATTATAAATAACCAGATTCGATGAATCCAAAAAAGAGGAAAGCCCATTCAAATCCTCCTGCTGGGCAACCTCAAAATCCCTGGGGGCAAGCAGGGTATCAAGCGCCAGGAAAATGCCATCCCTGTGCCACTGCTTGGCTGTTTCATTAGTTGGCTCAGGCAACAGGGCCACCCTTCCCGAAGGAAGCTTGATCCACCAATCAACGCCAACAGCCTGGTTTTCAAAAACCGGAATTGAAAGCTGGTTTTGGAAAGAAGAAAAGATTCCCATCGGCCTGGGCACAAGATACTCCCATTCGAGGACGAAGGGTTTTTCAACCAAACCCTGGGGCAGTGAAACCTTGGTTCGGTTCTTACCCTGGGTCACATACTGCCAATTCATATCCAAGCCATTAACAGTCAACCTGGCATCCTGAAAATTAGCCGGCATGATGAATTCAAGGTTTTGCTCCATGGAATTTTTATAATGATAACTGACCCGATACATGACTTGGTTTCTGTCAAGCTTCGCCCGGGCCAGTATTTTACCCATTGCCGGGCCAAAGGGTGACCCAGCGGATAATTCAACCTCAAGGATCCTGGCGTTTTTTTCACCCTGGAAACATGCATTGGGAAGGCGAGGGTTTTTTGCAACAACCTCGATCGGATGTTCCCTCCACCGGTCATTATTGGAAATGATTGTCATCCCGGGCCTTGCCCAAAGCCTCACCTGAGTGTCCTCAATTGAGTTTAGCAACCCCGGAAGAGAAAAGCGTAAACTCATTGCATCGGGTAAAACCGGATATTCATATTCAAATTCCAGGTCTGTTTCCTTGTTGCTTCCTGAAAGCGCGACAGACAAGATGCCAGTTTTAGCATCAAGTCCCTCGATCCTGCCGCCTTTCAATAAATGCATGCGGTCAGAAATTTCCGCAGGAACGGAAAGTGCAACCATGGTCGGAACCCGTCCCAAAAATTGCAGGTGCATCTGCTGCCTGCAAATGGTGCCTGAGCCATTGAGGTGTATATCCACGGTCTGCCTGACCTGGGTTTTGTCATCCGCAAGCTTCAGGATCGCGTCTAATTTCTGAACGAATTTATCTGATTTCCAAACTTGCTTGTGGGTTTCATTACTCACGAGGTCAAGCGAGGCATTGAGTTTTTCACCTGTGAACAAATGATAATCATCAGGGGTCACCAGATTAATGACGCCTCCACGGTCCCTTACCTGCATGGGTTGGGGGAGGGTAACCCTAACCAATTCATCGGGGGTGAATGCCTCCTGAAAATCCAGCGAAAATTGAAAATGATTCAGTAGTTCCTGGGAAAATTGAACCTGCAACTTGCCTGTTTTTGAATCATACGCCACATCCCTTATTATGTTTGATGGGACAGGCCCCTTGTTTTCATCGTAGGTAATTCCTGAGGGAACACGGATTTCAATTTTATCACTTCCCGTCCTGACCGGAGTGCAATCAAAAGTCGTGGTGATATTCCAAAACCATTGATTATTGTCCCTCCTTGCCATGCGCACCGTGTTTATAGTTTTCACCTCTAAAATTCCCCGGATCAGATCCAGTTGAAGGTCAAGCAGGGAAAGCGAGTTGGGCCCGGTCAAAGCCCCGGGTTTTTCCTGGAACGGATGATTCCAATATCGGAATGAAGCGAAGGTGTTGGGATCCCTTTGTTTATCCTGGGCGGTAACTTCCTGGCTTATGATCTCACCCCTGGGTTGGTTGCTGACCTTGAGATCATTCCCCTGGTTGCTGATAAGAATTACTCCGGTCTGCCTGATGGCCCCGGATAACATATATGGGCCGATTGGTAGCTGCCCACCATTCACGGGGATATTAGCCTGGCTTTCCACAACCACTCTTAAAGGATCACTGCTGCTATCCTTCAACTTTATTTTTCGGTAGCTGGCGAACTTCTGGTCAATTTTTTCAATACTAGAAATGCGGGCCTCATCTGCCGGGCTGAATGGCCGCATTTCGCTTCCCAATGGCACAACCAGGTCAAGAACATCCAACCTTCCACCCAATGCCCCGATTTTTATCTCCGCCCGGGCATTGAAAATCTTGTCATCCAATCGAACCAGAATATTTGTTTCCGAAGTCAAGGCCTTTGGTTGCGAATCCCTCTGGGAAGATTTCCAAGTTGTTTGGAAAAGTGTCAAAGGGCCAAGTGTGGCGCTGAGGCGATTTCCCTTGAAGTTGACAAGCGCCTCCTGGTTAGACTTGCTGGTGATTTTTGGGTTCAGGGTTCCTGCGGGCATGTCAAGTTCCATCTGGGTGATTGCCGCACCTGGTAAATCCAGTTCAAAGGATTGGTTTTCGCCAAGGTTTCTCACCGCGACCAGAAGCTCGAGGTCAAGGTCATGGGCACCGGGTGATTCCACAATAACAACAAACCCATCCTGGTTCTTTTTAAGGAGGGGGATTTTTCCCGCCATCATTGCGGAACTCGCCTGACCCTGCGCACATCCAAGAAAAACGGTGGAAGCTGGCTTTTCTGTCTGGAAGGAAAAGCGGATTTTTAATTTGGCGAGGCCCCCCTCGACTTTTCCAGTGATCTGAGCGAGGCTGGGCGCCTGGGATTTAACCTCAACCTGTTGTTCCTTGAGTTTTGAAAGCTCATCCATTATCTCCTGGTATTTTTCAGGGGGAAGCACCACCATCTTGGGCAAAAGCTTTAGGCTGTCGGAAGCCTGCTCGCAAAGCACCATGATGGCCCCAGCGGGAGCCTGCCAAAATCCCACGCCCTTTTTATCAGGCGATGGAGGTTCCACAGACTTGGATTTTTCCTTGGTTTTCACAGGCGTGATGGGAGACGGATCTTGCGCGCCCACGGTTGAGACCGCGAATAAAACCATCAAGGCTAGAAAGATTCTTATCAAAAACACCCCGTATTTGACTGGAGAAATACTTTAATAATTCTAACTCATTTTTTCCAAAAGTGTTGACAAGAAATGGAATAACCCCACCTTGCCGGGCCTCACTCCTGTTTGCATTTTCACAATCAGCAAAGACCAACCCGGTTTTTCATCAAATTGTAACGGTAATGACAACATTAAGGATTATTAGACCGGGCAATTCATGCTAGTATCATATCCACCAATTTTCATGGAGATTTAAGAATCATGGGATCTGTCATTGATTTTGGCGCCAAGGGCGATGGGATTTCCGATGACACCATTGCCATCCAGCATGCCGTTGAAAAACTTGGGGGTGACATCCTCTTTCCCAAAGGCACCTTCCTCATCACCAAGCCCATCCGGGTCATGCTGGGCAACACAGGACCACACGGCTTCCGCTCCGAGGGGGGCGTCGCCAAAATTATCATGAAAGCAAAAGGTCCCGCATTCCAAGTGATAGGTACCCACCAGAAAACCGCACAACCAGATAATTTCTCCGATCATGTCTGGCTGAAGGAACGGATGCCCTTATTCCAGGACCTTGAAATAACCGGGGACCATCCGGAAGCAGATGGCATTAGCTGCGAGGGTTCCATGCAGCCTTCCTTCAGGGGAATACTTATCCACAAATGCAGGAATGCGATCCATCTTCGTGTTCGGGATAGAAATGTGCTGATTTCAGATTGCCACATTTTCAACAACTCGGGTATTGGGATTTTCATGGATAAAATCAATCTCCATCAGATAAACATCACGGGAAGCCACATCAGTTATTGCAAGCGTGGGGGTATTGTCGTTCAAGAAAGCGAAATCCGAAACATCCAGATTGTTGGCAATGACATCGAATACAATTACGATCCCCAGGAAAAGGAATCGAACGACATTCTTTTTGATTGCAGGAAAGGGACTGTTCGCGAGGGTACCATCGTGGGCAACACAATCCAGGCCAAAAGCAGCCCGGGTGGCGCAAACATCAGGCTCTTGGGCGTGGGCAGGGAGAATCCCAACGCCGTTGGCTTGCTGGCGATTTCAGGAAACCTTATCGGTAGCCAGGAAACTGCCATCCATGTCAACGCCGGAAGAAGTGTCGTGATCACTGGCAACAGTATCTACAGCGGGTACAACCACTCCCTCATGCTGGAGGATTCGGAACACCTCGTGATCGGCTCAAACAGCATTGACCATAATCCGGAATACAAGGGAAATTCAACCGACGCGATCACTGTCTCGGGTTGCAGAAACATCCAATTCACAGGAAATATAGTCCAACATTCAAGGCCCGCTGCAATACCCGTCGAGGCAACCATGGAAATATCAGACTCAACCAATGTTCAAATCTCATCATGCCAGTTTCACCATGCGCGAAAAAGGGGCATCCTTTTAAACAATTGCGGCATGGTCCAGGTGAATGGTTGCATCTTCACCTCGGGAAAAGATCAAATGGATTTCATCACTTCTGTGGATGTTGACGATAAATGCAGGAAGGTTATGCTGAGGGACAACTTTTTCGCAAGGGGATCAAAGGGAAACTTCAACCTGCCTTCAAGCACCGGCCAGGCTTCAAACAATATCGCATCGGATGATTAATCTTTAGCCGTAGTCGAGGCCATCTGGGATCTGTTTTTTTGGGCACCGAGGTCAACAAGCGCAAGTTTCACCTTTGACTGCGCCCCTTCCCAGGGAAAATCAGGTTCCGAGAGAACCACACAACCATCAAACAAGGGATTCAGGGTATCGCGCTTTTTCATCAACGCCCAACGCGCCCCGCCATTCTTGTGGGATTCGATTAATTTTTCCTCGGTATGATACTCTGGGACTGGGGTTGTGTTACCGAGATAAAACACAGCCTCCCGGGTTTTATACAAGCACAATTTGCCCGGGTTCTGAAGTGTGAAATCGTGAACATTCTTTAAAAAAGCCCTCTGGGTGCGATAGGTCTCCGCAGCGGGAAAAAATCCATGAAACACATAGACCATAAGAAACCCCGCGAACCAGGCATTGCACAAAAACCATGCTGTCGTTTCTTGTTTTCGAGCTGCCCAGAATCCCAATCCAAGTGTTGAAACAACCATGAATCCGAAAAACAGTTTGCAAGGCAATGGGGGAAGAGTATTCCAAGGACTGGGAAGCATGGTTTCCGCCGGCAACAGCAAACCCGTCATGCCCGCAACAATCACCAATAAAAGTCCCGAGCCAACCCGGAACAAGACCACTGACCAATTGTTTAATTTTGAAAACCCTGTCGCGAGCATGGATGCTATCAACAATGCTGCACCCGGCAACACTGGTAACAGGTAATAACTTCTCCTGGAACTTGCGAGGGTGAAAAAAACAAACATCGAACCGAAATAAGTGATTGCGAACAGGTCGGGGGATTTTTCCCTCGTGGTTTTCCCAATGTTGGAGATTGCCTGTACCAATGCCGCGGGCAGAAGCAGGGACCAAGGGGCAAGCAAGGCGAAAATCACTCCAAAATAAAGATAGATGGGCCCGACATGATTGACTGGATTGTAAAAGCGCCTGATGTTTTCACGCCAAACCATGCTCAGGCCCTCACCATTTCCGTGCCATGCCAGTGAAATTAAAAATGGGGAGAGGTAGACCAGCACCGCAAACGGCAAAGCAACCAAGGTACGCCATTGAATCAACCACTCGTTTACCCTCAAACAATTGAGAAACAATTGGGATGGTTTTGTTGCTGATAATATGAAGCTGCCATTTTTGATGGTCGTGTAAATCACCGCGACTAGCAGGGGCAGAACAAAGCCCAGTAATCCCTTGGTCAACGAGGTTAATGCCATAAAGGCCCAGAATCCCAGTACCCACCAGCCAACAGGCTTTTTTTCATTAACCAGAAAAATGTACAAGCACAACAGGACACCAGCTATGTTTTCAAGATCCGTTGATGCATGACGGGAGAAAAAAACAAAGCTGTAGCTGGTTCCCAAAATTATCCCTGAATAGATCGCAGTTTTCACATCATAGACACGAAGGGCTATCAGCATTGTCAACATAACTGCGGCAATGCCAGAAAACGCACTGGGCAACCTGCAGGTCAATTCATCCATTGCTCCAGTGAAGCAGGAGCAAAGCACCACCAGCCAGTAAGAGCCAAGGGGTTTGTCATAATAAGTATTGCCATTGATGGTGGGCAGAAAATATTCATTCCTCTGCAACATCTCACGCGGAATCTGGGCCCAGCGCAATTCCTCCGACCACAAAGCCCTGCCACCAAGTTGGACCAGGTATAACAGCCCGAAAAAACACAACACCAACGCGATCAATAACCACGATTTCAAACCATGGTTTTTTGACAACCCTGTTATTTCCATCCGACTATTGCCCATGGCTTCCCGCCTAGTGGTTGAATACACTTTTTCAATCAACAGAGCTTAATCAGAAAGCGGGTTTTAAAGGTAGATCAACTTGGAAATCAAATGACTTCCCATGGGGTTGGCCCATCAGATAAATGTGACCAAAGCACCATTCATGAGAACTTGAAATAAACCAAAGTGGGTTTACGGCCCTACTGATTCTGCACATTAGGAATCAAAAAGGGATTAAGGGACCAGGGATAAAATGAAACCCCCAAATGAATCACCTTGCATCGATGACCTTGATTTTAACTTTACCCATCACACGGATGACTGGAAGTAAAGGCGCAAGGGTTTGCTGGTCATGCCAGTTATGGTCCGCAATTTTCAAGTGGCCCGGACCAACCACCCCCTCACCCAAAGTGGCATCCATCCCGACCCAGGCATTCTGGACATAAACCTCGGTCCACATGTGAAATCCAAATTGGGGGGTGCGGGTTTTTGAATCCTCAACATAAACCAAGCCCAATGCGGTTCGGGATGGAATCCCCGCCGCCCTGCACATCGCGGCCATCAACATCGCATGCTGCCTGCAATCTCCCTGAAGATCCTTTGCGATCTGGCCCGCGGTGGCAAAACCCACGGAGCTTGAACCCTTCATGTTATCGAATACAAAGCGCTCTATTTTACGGGCCTTCTTCAAATCATCTGTTTCGGTGCCAACCGCCTTGGTTGCAAGCTCCCTGACCCGGGCATCCGCGCTTTCAAGGAAATAACTCGAATCAAGGAAATCCTTTGCGGGTTGTTTGTCCTCTATGCCAACATTCCCGAGTACCTTAAGTTCAAACCAGCCATCCTCGAGCTTTTTCAGTTTCTGTCTTCCATCCACTGTGAATGCGGATGCCCCTTCCATGCTTTCAAGTTTAAACTGATAGGTGACTTCCTCACGGTGATGAACATCCCGGATCTTTTTATCAAGGACAATCATCGTGTTGAGGCCGATATCAGGAAGAACAGCGAGGTCACCATCATCTTTTTGAGCGAATTCCTTGGTGGTTCGATAAAGGAAAATGCTGCCTATCCCCGGAAGTTCCATGACTGAACGCCTGGGCACGAAGTCATCACCAACCCAGGAAACCATTTTCGGAAGTTGCAGGGCACTGCCAAAGATGGTGACTTTGTCCGGCGTAACCTCATAGCGCATCAGGCCGGTCTTTTCCCGTGTAGCCTTCGAGGGATTCTTTTTATCCGTCTCGAGATAATCAACCTCCTCCTTTGGGAAAAGCTCCGCCTGCATTCGCACGGTTTGCATCAGGCTGGGTTCAAAATTGAGATAGTCAAACTTGGTCCCCGGCTGGGCTTTCATCAACATTGGAAGTTTTTCCTGCTTGTGGACCCCGATTGCCTTTTCATTCCAGTTAAGTGCGCGAGGCTCCTGAACCCCAGGGACTTTAAGCCATAATTTTCCATCCTTCACCTCCCCCTCCTGCACAGCCTGCCCCTTGTCGAGATGTTGTATCATGCGAAATGATTTTATTTTACCCTCCTGGTCTTCAACCATTTCCGTATCCATCTTCATCGCAACCACGGACTTGTAGCGTTTTAGCATTAGTTGCATCTCGAGCCTTGATTCAAACAATTTGGAACCATCAGGCTGTACGATTTCCTTGACTGTGGAATGGAAATTACCGCAGCGAGTGCCCTCAAGGTAGGCTGCATCCCAGTTATCCTGGATGATCGTGGATTTTGGGGGCTGAGCCAGGGAAATCGAAAGACTCAGAAGAAAAAAAGGCATCACGAACAGGTATTTTCGCATGGTCGCTCCAAGAGTAAACGCGGACCCAAAAGCATAGATACATGGTATCTGATTTCGCTCGTTTCACAAGAATAAGTGCTCATAAAATCCGTTCAATCAGAGGCAAAAACAAATCATCGATAAAAAGACAGTAATCCACGGATTAAACACTATATTAACTGCATGATTCACCAATTGGATGTACAAGATTTTCTGGAATTATCAACGGGGCATCTCACCCTCGATGTGAGAAGCGAGGGAGAATACGAACAAGGACGCATTCCCGGAGCGATAAACCTTCCCCTGTTCAACAACCTCGAACGCCAGATGGTTGGCACAACCTACAATCAAAAAAGCAAAAGGGACGCAATTCTCCTTGGGCTTGATTATGCAGGCAAAAAAATGTCCGACTTTGCGAGGTTCGTTCAACCCCGGACCAGGGACAATAAAGTGTTCCTTCATTGCTGGCGCGGGGGAATGCGCAGCGAAAGCATGGCCTGGCTTTTTAATCTACTTGAACACGAGGTTTTCCTCCTCAAGGGCGGCTACAAATCCTTTCGCAATCATGTGCATGAAATCACTGACAAACCTTTTCAATACTTGGTGATCGGGGGCAGGACAGGGTCAGGAAAAACTGCGATCATCCAACACCTGAAGACCCTGGGTGAACAAGTGGTCGACCTTGAGGCGATTGCTAACCACAAGGGTTCCGCCTTTGGCGCGCTTGGCCAGCTGCATCCCCAGCCTTCCAATGAACAATTTGAAAACAGCCTGGCAATGCAACTAAAAAAGTTTGATCTTAATCGCAGGGTCTGGGTGGAGGATGAAAGTCGGTCCATCGGGAAAATAATACTCCCTGAATTGTTTTGGAGAAAAATTCTCCTGGCACCGTCCGTGATCATAAACCTGCCCTTTGAGGTTCGTGTTCAAAGATTGGTTGCTGATTATGGGGAAAATCACATTGAAGGACTTCGAAATTCCATCAACAACATCAAGAAAAGATTAGGGAATGAATCATGGTCCAAATCCATCCTTTCGCTGGAGTCCAAAGACTTTGCAGGTATAGCCAGGCTGGTTTTGGGCTATTACGACAAGCTATACGACAAGGGGATTGCAAATAAGTTGAATCCAAACATTCAGCAATTTGATTTTGATCATGATGAAATTGGGTTGATTGCGCAAAAACTTCAAAAAATTAACCTTGGCTCCCAATTGTAACTAGCACAGTTCACTCCATTTAACCGTTAAAAACTGCTAAAAGACCCATAATTGGGTACTCAAGAAAGCTTCATTATCAAGATTTTGCTGACTTTTGACGATATTTAGTGATTGATCTAATCAACAAATAAGGCTAAAATCCATAGTTGATCTTGAGAATCTTTCTGCATCATCAACATTGATCCCGCCCTGCCTGTTTAGGAGATTCATACCGTGGAACAAAAATTTGAGGGAACTCCAAAGTCAGAAATCCGAATGGATGGGAAAAAGCTTTTGCGGTCTGAAATCACCAATGACTGGGGATCTTTATTGCGTTGGGTGATCACCCAAGATGGCAAGGAAGTCCATGTGCAAAACGCCAGGCCGTTTTTAAATTATGAACCAAAACTATCCACAAAGGGAAACCATGAGGCGGTACTGCAAATGTGGAAGTATGTTGATTACAAGAAGAACGCCAGCGGTGAATTCACCAACAGCAAATTTGTTGAAGTTTCCAACAAAATATCTTTCACAATCTAACCCGCCTGCAGCATTTAAAGAATAAATGACAATAGAACCACGGAGCCACCAAAATGTTGAATATTGGAAATGAGCGTGTGCCGTTATGTGAGGGCCCTTCAAGGCGCAGTTTTCTTCAATTGGGAACAACGGGGATGGCGGCATTTTCATTACCCACGCTGTTCAAACTTGAGGCTTCAGGCGCTGTAAAAAGCTCTGATGCGAAAATCCGCAACTGTATCACCATTTTTCTGGTGGGTTCCCCCGGCCAGCTTGACACCTGGGACATGAAGCCCGATGCTCCCGCTGAAATCAGGGGCAAATTCAAGCCTGTTCAAACCAATGTCAATGGCATCCAGATTTGCGAACATTTTCCCCTGATGTCACGCATGATGGATAAGGTTGCATTGATTAGAAGCCTTCATCACCGCACGGGTGCAACCCATGAAAACGGGCAACGCTGGATGATGACCGGGCATGATTTCAACGCTGATAGCGTCAAACCTCATTTGGGTAGTGTGATCTCCAGGGTATTTGGCCAAAAAAGCGAGCTTCCCTCCAATGTGATTCTCCCAGGACCAATTGGTAATACCGGTGCGGGCCCACTTCATGGCCAGACTTCAGGCCATCTGGGTAGTGCGCATGAACCTTTCTTTCTCAACTCCGACCCTGCCAACAAGGATTTCAAGGTGGGTGACCTCGAAGTGGCTCAAGGCCAGGGTAATAACAGGCTCGATGCCCGAAAACAGCTACTTACCCAGCTTGATGAAATTCAACGCAGGACGGAATCACGCAGCACCCAGATGCACGATAGCGCTTACGACCGCGCATTCCGGCTTCTTACCTCGCCCAAGGCAAAGCAGGCTTTTGACCTGAACCAGGAAAACGAGAAATTACGCGATCGCTATGGCCGCAACACCTTTGGCCAAAGCTGCCTCATGGCCCGTAGAATGGTCGAAAATGGTGTTCGATTCGTCACGGTCAATCATTTCGACACTGTGTTCAATCTTTCCTGCTGGGACATGCACGCCGATGGTGGCGGGCTTAACAACACCTACCTCGATTACGAAAGGCTTCTCTGCCCTCAGTTTGACATCGCGTTTACCGCACTCATCGAGGATCTTCAACAAAGAGGCATGCTTGAGGAAACCGTGGTGGCGGTTTTGAGTGAATTCGGGCGAACACCAAGGATCAACCCAAAGGGTGGCAGGGATCATTACCCCAACGCTTGGACTAATTTCCTGGCGGGTGGAAACATCCGAGGTGGACAAGTCATAGGTTCAACCGACAAGATCGGTTCCAGACCCAACGATTTCCCAATCGAGCCCCCGCAAATCCTCGCTTCCATTTATCACGCCATGGGTATCAATCTGGATTCCACAATGATGCCAGGCCCCGGCGACAGGCCGGTCAGGCTGGTGGAAGCCGAACCCATTCGCCAGTTGTTCTCCTAATCCACGCCAGGGCGAATTGACAAGGTTCATGCCAACGATCTAACCGGGAATTAACAGCAGATGAAAAGATTCCTGCAATTGACATTCAGCCTGGCGTTCATGGCATTCATTGCAAATGCATCTGAACCATTAGTACGCAATCTGGATGTCAGGGGACTGCAGGTTGGTGCTGTGACAACTCTCATGTTTGATGGGGAGGGATTCGGAAAAACTCCCAGGCTTCTCCTCCCGTTTAATGCGACTGCCACCCTTAAAATGGGCTCCAATGAAAAGAAGGCCATATTTGATGTCGCTTTGCCCAACGATATCGCGCCGGGTTTTTACCAATGCAGCTTACTATCTGAAGGCGGAGTCAGTCTCCCTGTATTGATCGGAATAGATCATCTTCCACAGAAACCATTCAGTGCCAACATCGAACAGCAATTACCCGTGGCCCTTCACGGGACAATCTCAGGAAGCCAGATTCTCGAGACAAAGTTCCAGGGTGTGAAAGGCCAGCAGATAATGATTGAAGTGGAGGCACAAAAATTTGGCTCGAAACTACAGCCGGTGCTGCACCTGTACAATTCAAAAAAACTTCAAATAGCCTGGTCATGGCCCGTGCCACATTTGTTTGGTGATACCAGGCTTGAGGCAACCATTCCCGAGGATGGAACCTACACCATCGCACTGCATGACCTTGAATACGCGGCTGGCGCCCCGGGCGTGTTTCGTATGAAAATCGGGAAGTGGGAGTTTTTTGACCAGGTCGTCCCCACGGTCATATCCGAGGGAAAGGTCAAAGCTGTCGAATTAATGGGAAATATGCCTGTCGCCAAGCTCAACATGCCAACCACCAGGGGCCCGGGTGAAGTTGTGCTTCCGTGGCCAACCCAGGGAAAATGGTCAGGAATGCGGCCTTTCTTCCAGTCGGGAACTTTCAATGATGTTGTTGAAACTCCCTCCATGCCAATTCAGGAAATCAAGGGATTACCCGTGATGGTGCATGGCAGGCTTTCCGCCCCAAACGAGGAAGACCTTTACCTGCTTGCCTGCTCCCCAAAAATGAAATTGAGATTTGATGTCTTCGCGGAGCGTATTGGTTCCCCGGTTGATGCGGGACTGGTGATTAGAAATGAAAAGGGGGCGGAAATCGCCCGTGCGGAAGACAGGCCCGGTTCATCGGATCCACTTCTTGAATTCACCGTGCCGGATAACACCAAATCCATCCAGGTATGCGTCATCGACACTCAGGGAAGGGGAGGTCCCAAATCGAACTACAGGCTCGGGATCGAGGATATCTCGGCAGCGGATTCCTCCGCCATCATCAGCCTTACCACGACCATCCAAAGACTTTCACTTGAAAACAACAGGAACATGGTGTTTCCGGTTTATGTGACGCGGAATGGCTATACAGGAAAAATTGATCTTCAATTTTCCAAAACCCCCAAGGGTTTGAAAATCGAGGGGGACATCATTCCTCCCGAAGCAGAGGGATCTCTCATCACCGTCATCAAAAATTCTGAAAATGTCGAACCCATGGTTACTGGCCTCCTCGGAAAAAATGATAAAGGCGTTGTCACCGAGGTTCGGGTTTTGAATCACCCGTTACAAAGGTTACAACCGTGGCTTTCAAGCGAAATAGCTTTCGCCCCAGTTTCAGAAAAAACACCCGATATCTCTATAAATTGGCGTGATTTACCCAAGAACATCGCCATTGTGCCCGGGATGAAACTCGAACTGCCCGTGAAAGTCAATCGCACCGATATCAACAATGCTGTAAGGCTGAGTTTAATAACCAGCCAAAATGCACCCAAGGTGAACAATCAACCTGATCCCAAGGTGGCGCTTAAAGCAGAGAAAGCCGTTGAAGTCGCTTCAAAATCAACGGATGCATCAATCACCGTGGTTGCTCCCGTGGGTCCGTTCCCCGCATCCATTTATGACATTTCCATTCAAGCAGAATTACTAAGTGCCAACAAGCAGGCGGTTCTTGCCACCTCATTTGCGCCTGTGCTTCGACTACCCATCAGGATTCCCCTGGTTGTCTCATTGGATAAACCAGGACAATTTGAAGCCACCTATGATCCCAAGAAAGGGGCGGAATTTTCCATAAAGGGAAAAGTCGAGCGAAGGGATGGTTTAATGGGTGACATAACCCTTGCGGCAACGGGTTTACCTGCGGGGGCAAAGTTTGAACCAGCAATTGTGAAGGCTGATAAAAATGACTTTGATGGAAAAATTACCTTTCCCGCGGCATTGATGCCCAATGAATACAAGGGCATAAAACTCGGGGCATCCGGTGTTCCGGACGCTAAAGTCCCTGCAGCCAGGGTGAACAGCAAGGAAATAGATTTGGTTCTGGTTTTAAAGCCGGCACTAAAATGAAATGATGAAACCACAGGGGTCACAACCGTGAATATATTTTTGCTTTTTTCAATTCTAAGTCTTCA
>SYCV01000047.1 GCA_005786805.1 Planctomycetia bacterium
AGTAGGAGTAGGAGTAGGAGTAAACACTGGGTCTTTCATGGGGGCGGGTAAAGGAATATTTGAGGTCGGAGGGGTGGGTGTGGATGGCCCAGCAGGAGGTATAATCATGGTTGATGATGGTGGAGTTATTTGGGTTTCCACTGCAGGGGCTTTTCGTAAATAAGCCGGTGGCAGTTTGACGGTAAAGTCTTTTTCCGCCTCGAATAATCTGCCATCATCCAATTTAAAATGAACTATTACCCTGAGCTTTTCAGAGTTTGGCCAGAGTTTCCATTGCATGGTAAGTGCGTAACCTGTGGTTAAAAGGCCGTTTCTCCAAGATTTGCTTAGTTCATCATTGGATATCTGCCAGGTGGAAAGAGGCGTTTTAAGACCCTCGGTGGAAATTTCGATCACTTGGATCAAAACGCTTCCCGGGACTTTTACGACATTGCTTTCAGCATCCTTGGGTTCGATTATGACTTGAAGTGATTCTTCCCCAGTTTGACCATCGAGGTCAACGCCACCAGTCTGCCTGCCCAAGGTAATGGTTTTTAATGGATAAACTTTGTTAAGTGGGTCGTAAGGCGTACCAGGGGGAACTTCGCCCCTGCTTGCGCGCAATTCCATTTCCATCGCCTTGTTGTAAGTCTTCGAACGATAAAGTTCGTTTTTTAGATAATCAATATCGTTATCGCGTGCGCGAAGTTCAGATTCAAGTTTGTGATTGGGGGATTTACATCCTGTAAGAAGCGTGCTTAGCACCAGAAGAAAACAGCAGGTTGGGAAACATCGATTCATTACTTGCAGCTTCCGGGTGCGTCTTGGTCACACACCCGGAAGTTTGCCAAGCTTTTATTGCTTGGTGACCTGGCCGGGTGCCATTCGCTCCAACACATTATCAATGAGACCGTATTCCTTGGCTTCCTGGGCACTCATGAAGTTGTCGCGATCGGTATCGCGTTCAATCTTTTCCAGAGGTTGCCCGGTAAGCTGCTGGAGCAGCTCATTCATCTTCTTTTTCGTACGCAACAAGTGTTTGGTTCGGATTTCTATATCCGTTGCAGGGCCTCTTGCCCCACCAAGCACCTGATGAATCATCACTTCAGCATGAGGCAACGCGTTACGCTTGCCTTTTGTGCCTGCAGCAAGAAGGGTCGCCCCCATGCTTGCAGCCATGCCTATGCAGTAAGTCGCAACATCGCAGGTTATGTAACGCATGGTATCAAAGATACCCATACCCGCGGTCACCGAGCCACCTGGTGAGTTAATGTAAAGATGAATATCCGCCTTGGGGTCATCAAACTGCAGGAATAACATTTGAGCAACAACCAGATTCGCGCTGTGATCGTCAACTTCTCCCTGGAGAAAAATGATGCGATCCTTGAGCAAACGGCTGTAGATATCAAATACCTGCGGGTCGCGTCCACTGCGTTCAACCACATAAGGTACCAAAGGCATGGGATAGTTCCTCAGGAACACCCCGGCTCGTAGATGAGTTATCGGCAGCCGGGTTGGGGTAAAATGAATAAATATGGCAAGGAAGGTGACTCATCCACCATTCCATCGTCCTATTTTTCCTGTTTTGACTCGGAATTGCGCGCCAGAATCTCATCCACTAAACCAAAAGCCTTTGCTTCAGCAGCATCAAAATAACGGTTTCTTTCGGTTTCAGCTTCGATTTCCGCCAGACTTTTACCAGTGTGCTTGGCAAGGATCTGGTTTAATCTGGTTTTTTCCTTCAGAATTTCAACCATCTCGATTTCAACATCCGAAGCCTGGCCACCAATGCCCTGGCTCCAAGGCTGGTGAATCATCACTTTGGCGTGTGGTAGGCAATACCGCTTGCCCTTGGTGCCTGCCGCAAGCAAGATGGCGGCGCCGCTTGCTGCGACACCCATGCAAAAAGTTGCCACCGGGCATTCAAGAAACTGCATGGTGTCATAAATTGCCAAGGCGGAAGAAACCGAACCACCCGGAGAGTTTATGTAGAATGATATCTCAGTTTGTTTGTTTTCATTTTGCAGGTAAAGCATCTGCTGGATCACCATGTTGGCGGTGACATCGGTGATTATGGGTTCATAGACATTGCTTCCAGAACAACCAAAGAAAATGATCCGGTTGTCGAGGAGGATGTCGCCGGTGCCATAATTGCGTTGACGGGTGTAATCCCGTTGGCGCTGCGCCATGTGAGCCAAGGGGCCAAAACCGTAAGGTTGCATGAGGGACTCCTACCTTTAACGAGTTCACTATTCCTTAGAAATACCCTGATCTTCAGTCGCTGCATCCGCTTCCGCGGTTCCAGTGGTCAATGTGTCATGGCTTGGCAGCGGTTGTTCCGTGTATTCCGCGGAATCCAGTATCAAATCGAGTGATTTTCGTTCGATTACTTCGACTGCAAGTGCTTCAATCAAATCTTCTTTTTCCAACCTGGCCCGAACTTTGCGGGGTGATTCATCGTTCTGCTGAGCGATTCGCTCGATTTCAAGGTTCAAATCATCATCGCTAACTTCAAGCTTTTCGATTTCAGCGATTTTCTGAAGCACAAAATGTTCCTTGAGTGCTGAAGCTGTGCTTTTTAGGACATCCTGTTGAAGAATTCTGACACGGGCATTGATTTCATTATCGCTGAGACCATTGGCCTGCATGTCCATAACCTTGCGAGACAACGCTTTCTTGGCCTGTCTGCGTAAAAGATCCTGGGGCAGTTCCCAATTGGTGTTACCTGCGATAAGTTCAAGGATTTGATTCCTTGAAGACTGCCTTTGTTGGTAATCCAACCTTCGCTTGAGGACAACTTCACCCAGTTCACGGAACTGATCCTCATTTTTGCAGCCAAACGCGCCAAGAATCTCGGCGTTAAGTTCGGGAAGTTTAAGTGACTGAAGTGACTTAACCGTCACCTTTGCCTTTACAACCTTGCCAGCGAGTGACTCATTGGTGACAACGCTTGAAAGCTTGATATCAACATCACGGGTCTCGCCTGGCTTGGCGCCACCAATTTGCTCGATGAATTTTTCAGCCACTCCGTCACGAAATGCAAGTTGCTTGTTCACTCGAATTTCAAGGTCTTTGATTTCTCCGATTTTTGCATCATCATCATTGATGATAGCGTCAAGGGTAAGGTAATCCCCTTCCTCGACCGCTGGATTTTTCTTGTCGACCTTGGTTCCCAGGGGCTCAATCATTGAGCTTACTTGATTATCGATTTCTTCCTTGGTGAAGGTGTGGGTATAGCGGATCAATTTCAGCCCTTTGTACGCGGGCAGGTCAAACTGGGGCCTTACCTCGACTTCGAACTCGTACACCATGGGGCCGTTTTCAGGTATGACAACCGATGCAGGATCAAGATTTGGAGGGCTCAGCGGGGCGATATCGAAATCTTCCGCAAGTTGCTCAAGGCTGGCGAGAATGACTTCGTTCTTCACCTGACCGGAAACTTCTTTTTGAAAACGCCTTTCGACTATTTTACGAGGCGCTTTGCCAGGCCTGAAACCAGCGACGCTTGAATCCGTGACCATGGTCTTAAAGTGATCATCCATCCTGGATTGGATGTCGTTTCTGCTGACGGAAACCTTGATGTGTTTTTTGCAAGGGCCCACATCCTTGATGTCAACTTCCTGGCTCAGTTTTACAGGGGCTTTGTCATGATCATGGCTGTGGTCATGATCACAATTCGCATGATCGTGGTCATGCTTGTGGGTTTCTTTGACATCCGATGGGGTTTTGGTTTCGGTCATGGCTATCTATTTCCAACATGATGAATTCTGAGGGATCTTATTCCAGTATATATTTTACGCAGCATGACTGTGATAAAATTAAATTTGCCATGCCAGTTTAAAATGTCCGCTGACCCCTCTTGGCCCGGCCATTTTTCTGGGAAAAAACCAAACCGAAAGAACCCAAACACAGGATATCACCTTGGTTTTAGATTCTTTCGGCCTACATACAGAGCGGGTGATGGGACTTGAACCCACGACAGCCACGTTGGCAACGTGGCGCTCTACCACTGAGCTACACCCGCATCATTGCCAGTCGGGAATAATCCAACATGACAATATCAACTTTCTTTATAAGCACTTCCAGCAAGGATTCAAGATATTTAGGTTGATCTATTAGGAAATTCACTTGCCAATCACCTGCTTAATCAGACGAAAATAAATTTCCTGAATCGATGCTGCTGAAATTACACTGTCTATGGCAGCCCTATCTTCCTCAAAAACCGTAGAAAAGCCTATAAATGTATTACTATATCCTGTCAAATCCAATGTCGCTGGCACATTTTCCAACTCTTTGACCGTAGTTAAGATGAATTTTAAATAATAAAGGGGATCAAATAATATTATCAAACTGCATTTTTTAGGTAAGTCCTTTCTATGTATAGGGTAATGGCTTGTTTTTTCTAAGTTTTTCATATTATTGTGAAAATCCTCATAAATTTTCTTAGATTTACCCCAATCTTCCCCAGTTGCCAAAATTACCTCGTTTTTTGAAGTTGTTATCCAAAGATTCATTTTGTCACCCATCATTTTTTTAATCATAAGTTTTTGAATTTTGTTCCAGAATTGATTTCCTTTTGTCTCACGCACCATTAGGTTTGTCATTTTTTCCAAATCCCATTCGAATGAAACCAAATCAAAAGTTTGACCTGATAGGGACTCGGCAGCTTTTTTTATTATTGGATTGCTTTTTAAAACCGCATTTTGGAACTTGGCCCCCTGGCCTAATTTCTGCAGGAGATTGAAAAATCGGATTTTTGTTTCTTCAGGATTCGCGGATTGAATGATTTGCAATCCCTCAGGCGGGAATGAAAGTGCATCGTACCTGTTGTTTGCAAGTTGCAAAAACATTTGAAAATCCCCAGCCAGTTCTTTTTGATTTTCCTCCGGTGCCAGGCCCATAAAAAAAGACGCCAGGCTTTTTATCGCGGGGGATTGGGTCTGCTGTGCCATGTAAAGTGTTTTTCCTGCGGGAAGGCGTTGCAAATCCATCATTTCATCGGGTTTCGAGCCTTTGAAAAAAGCAGCGGTCTGGGTGTTTGCCTTGAATTCTGTCTCACCATGGAATGCGATTCCCGTTGGCTTGAAATCAATCGAAAACACCATTCCCTTGCTGTCCTCGATTCCCTTGAATGCGAGGTTAATTGCCTGGCGAACCAAGTCTCCGCCAAAAAATTTCCCCGTGCCAAAAAATGATTCCAAGTCACTTAGTTGAGATTCCATCTCTTTTTTTGTTTCTGCCAATGAATGGGGATAATCCTTGTGGATGGCTTCCAAATTCACAAATATTCCAAGGTCAGGTTCCTGCAATCGCTCTGACTGTATCCTGCTGATTTTGGTTGTGACCGGGGTTGGCCTTTTGGCGACAAGGTTTGCGATTTCCCGGTCGGGAGTAACCAATACCTGGCCTTTTTTAGGAATAAAAAACAAAGTGGAGCCATTTTCCATGGTCACAACTTCCGCATTTTTCTCAAGCTTGATACTTTTGATTTCAGAATCTTTCAAAACCCCCTCTCGAAAAGCGCTGTAATTTGTGACTTTTATTGCTGCAAGAACCTTGTTTGGATTTGGTGCCTGCCCGGGCTTGGGTAGTTCCATGACGGCAAAAAAGTGCGGGCCATTGGGGGCCAGGCCGTTTAATTTTCGGCCTCGTAAAAACTCCAGAAAACCACTCACGATGAAATTCTCGTTTAATGGCATCGCGTCAGGTACCGCGTTTTTCACGAATTCATTCAGGCTGTTCAGCGTGCCTTCTATTCCCTTTATTTGGACGATAACCAGGGCGCTTGAAGGAATTGAATCAAGCGGGCGGGTCTCTACCGCCTCGATATCATCCTTGGAAATGTTCTGCGGGGCGGAAATTAATAACAGCGGGAATAGAAGCAATACCGCATGGCACAAAATTGATAAGCGACTCATTTTTAATTTCCAAATGGTTGATATGACAATAAATCCAAGACCATTGTAGGGTTCCCTGGCTTGTGATCACCCGACCAATTTAATCAAAGATCAGCTAGGACTTTTTATCCTCAAGGGCATCCATCTTGAACTTGCCCCAGGTCATTGGACGGGCGAATGGTTCGATATGTAGCATCACCTCGCCATTTTGAAATACCCTTACAGTCCCGGAGGATTGGCTGACTGTCACTGCAATCGCCTTGGTGCTTTTGCTTATGGCCGCGGCGGACGCGTGCCTTGTGCCAAGTCCCATGCTAAGGGTGAAACCTGAATAGGATGCCTCGATTCGCCTTGCCGCTGCCACCGCGACTCCATCCCTTCGGATGATGATGGCGCCCTCCAGCTTGGCTATGTCCTTTATTTGCTCGCGCACCGCAAGGTTGCGAACATCGCGCTCCTCGTCACTGTAGCCCCGGAATGGGTTGAAGTTCATGGGCCGGGATAATGCCATTACTTTCCGGGTGTCTCCCACCACGAACATGGTTCCAACCGGATGTCCTTCCCTGCCTTCCCTGCCTATTTCCGTCGCGAGGTCGACCACCGCCCTGAGTGTTTCCAAGGGTACCTGCGTATCCAGCCTTCGAAGGTCCTGGGCGCTGAGTTTCTCGAGGTGTTCTCCCAGTTTTATCAGGCTGAGGGTGTCGATCATGTCGGGCTTTTCCTCGCCCACCTCGATGCCATTGTAAAGCACGACAACCTCTGCACCCTGCTTAAGCTTTTCAGACCTCACGGCCTCAAGCAGTGCGAGGCTCATTCTTTCCTGGGTTGGTGTCGGGCCGGATTCAATTTCTATCAGTGTCAGGTCGGGATGATCCTTGATCCGAACGAAATCATCCTCATGCCTGGCAGCGACTAAAATTCGCGTTCCTGAAAGCTCCTCCAGCACCTTGTCCCATTCCATTGGGCCATCCGCTAGGATCAGAACAGCATCAGCGGGAATTTTCTTGACCAATTCCCTTGCAGCTTTCAGCAGTTTGATTGTCTCAGGTGCGAATGCCATTCAATTTTGTTTCCATCAATGAGATTTAAAGGTTCATTTTCATCTTCACCAATCAATGGTATTTTGAAAAGACCATTCAAACAAGCCAATAGGCTTTTTATTTTTCAAATTGTGATGAAGGGTAAGCTGATGCATCACGCAAAATGTGATTCTGGTTATTCAACCTGGTAACGCAAAAGGAAAGAATACTCGTTGCCTTGGTTTGGTTTTTGCACCGCTATCAGCAAGGTTCCAGGTTGTGCACGCACTTGTCCCGCAAAAGCCATTCCTTGTTTTGTCAAAGTCAACAGTGGCTTGTCATTTGAAAGGACCATCACTTTTGAAAGTTCTGGAGATTCAATCGCGATTCGATAAATCTGCCCTGTTTTCAACTTTGCATTCAAAGGGACATCCACGGCCTTGATCTTGGTCTTGACCACATCAAATATTTCAGGGAAACCGCTGAATGATGAGCTTTTTGTGGCTTTTAAGATGCTTGTTGGAGATATCCCTAGTTTGAAAAGGCCCGAGTGCACCAGTGGTATCTTGTCGAATTCCTCCCGGGTGATTGTTTTTTCCTGCAGTTGCCACTTGGAATCCTCGGGGAAATGGGTGAATCTCATCTGCTCGGCAGGCACCATGAAGAACATGGGTTCAAAGTTTTTAACAAAGGCTTTTTTATCCACGCTGCCAGCGCCAAAAGTCGAGTCCACAAGTTCCCATTTGCCATCAAGTTTCACCGCGTTCCATGCATGGGATTCAAACACGGGTTTACCACTTGAATCCTTTCCGCCGCTTCGGGCGACTCCGGTAACCTTGGTTGCCTCAAGTCCTGCCTCTTCGCATAATTTCGCGAACATTCGCGAATACCCCTCGCAAACACACAGTCGTGTCTTCAACACGGTCTCAACGGAGTTGTCACCGGGGTTCTTTGTTAGAAATCCCTCAACGTTATATGCGATTCGATCGGTCACCCATCGATAAATGCACCATGCTTTTTCCTTGTCACCCTTGGCTTTTGAAACCAGGAAATTCGCCAATGTTTTGAAGTCAGCCTCATCTGCCTGCTTGGCAGATATTGCATGTTTTTCCAATGCGGCAAATCGGGGGTTTTTTGGAGGCTCCGCTAATCCACTTCCCAAAGTGATTATCAAAAATGTTGCTATGGCGATCGCGGATATTTTTCTGGTTTGATCGAATGATTTCAGCATGAGTGACACTTCCAGGATAAAATTGATTTGCTCATTTATAACACAGGCATGATTAATTTGTCATGAGCTTCCCTAAAAAAAGATGACATTCATGAAAGTTGGTTTGACTTGCGGCCAAATATAAGTCAGCATTGATCCAGTCCCACCGGAGCGCGTATGAATCCTGAAACTGGTATTCAAATTGTCCCAACTACCTCCAATCCTGAATTCAGCAGGCGTGGAGTGTTGCAACTGGGTGGGATATCCCTGCTCTCAGGTTTGGGATTTGGTTCATTCCTTCAGGCTGGGTCAAAGGCTACTTCCGCGAATAACAAAGCCCGGTCGGTAATTCTGGTCAACCTTTTTGGTGGCCCCAGTCACATAGACACCTTTGATATGAAGCCTGATGCGCCCAAGGAAATCCGGGGCGAGTTCAAATCCTTGGCTTCCAAGATTCCGGGATATCAAGTATGCGAATATCTTCCCCTTATTGCTGGCAGGCTCGACAAGGCAACCTTGATCCGAACTGTTTCGCATGGCTACAACAGCCATAATCCCTATTCCGTGCTCACAGGTTTCACAGGTGGTTCTGACCGTGAGAATTATTTCGCAAAGCCTTCTGATCATCCAAGCATGGCTGCGGTTTGCCAGCATTTCGGAATGGGGAAAGAGTCCACCCCGTTTCATGTGATGATGCCTGCGTTTCCAGGATTCAGCCAGGGGCTTAGAAGGGCTGGGCCTTACGGTGGTTATCTGGGCAAACAATATGATCCCGTCACAACCATGTGCGAGCCCGCCTTTGCCCGCAAGGGTTCCTTCTATGATCCTGTGCTTCCGGTGGGTGACCCGGTCCTTGCCGCTTTTGGTGATACCCCCGGGCTTTCAATAGACCGCATCGCCGACCGTAAAAAGCTGCATAGTAAAATGGATGGTATCGCAAAAAGTATTGGTGACCCATCCAGGTCCGCAAATCTTTCAAGGCAACAAAAACAAGCTTATGACCTTCTTACTTCCTCAGGTGTGCGGACCGCCCTTGACCTGGGTAGGGAACCCGGTTTGTTGCGTGAACGATATGGTAAAAATCTTTATGGCTCAAGCCTGCTTGCTGCCAGGAGGCTGGTCGAGGCGGGTGTCACTTTTGTGACGGTAAACTGGGAATGTGGTGCTGACTCTCATGGCGGGCATTGGGACATGCACAGCAATAACTTTGGCATGCTCAAATTCAATCTTCCCATACTCGACACCATGGTTAGCGCATTGATGGATGACCTCGAAATGCGGGGACTCATTGATTCAACCTTGGTTATCGTCACGGGCGAAATGGGGCGAACGCCCAAGATCAATGGCAGTGCGGGGCGGGATCATTGGCCCCAGTGTGGTTTTTGTCTGCTTTTTGGAGCGGGTGTTAAAAAAGGTTTTGTGCTTGGCACTTCAGACAAGCAAGCCGCTTATCCTGTTGATCATCCTGTTTCCCCGGGTGATCTTTGCGCCACGGTTTATCATCTTCTTGGGGTTGATTCCGAGGCAGTGGTTCATGATACTTTGGGAAGACCCACCGCAATATCCCATGGCGGCAGACCCATCCAATCCATTCTTGCTTGATGAAAGATTTGTTTTACCCTCATCATTAAAATCATCATTTAACGATGACTTTTCACTACTGCGGTTAATTCCTGTAAATGTCAATCCCGACTTAGGTTGTGAACCTTTGTTATAATGGCTATAATGTTTCGGTATGATCATTGAATGGGGGCAATTTGGTTATGATGTTGGAATCGAGGCCGCCGGTGCAAGACTTGGTGTTCCAAGTGTACGGCAGGCATTTACATCCCGAGTTGTTTGAGATTCTCGCGACTAAGACGGTCGAGCGTGAGAATTACAAACTTCGGGTGGACATCACCACAACGGGTCATCAGATTACATTTGATCATCCGGAATTAACCTTGACGGAAATCGCTGCCTCTGCGACCCAATCGCTTCCTGAAACCAAGCGTCTCATGGGCTTCAAGCTCAGGCAGGGTCTTTCCAAGAGGTTGGCATGCGTCAACAACATTCATTACGAAATGTCCTTTCATGTCGAGACATTGGCTCCTGAGATCTTCCTGAAGATTCACAAGGAGATTTTGCAGGATGGTTTAAAGCGTGGATTGATACACCATTTCAAAAACACTCATCGTTTTTCCTTGCCCCCGCTGGGGTTTATCACTGCGGATGCCCGCCCAGGTTGCATTGTGACCAATACCTTTCATACTTTTCCCGCCGAGTTTACAATTGTAAAAACCCAGTCTCTTTTCGAACGAAGATGAATTCTTTTATTGCCCTTGGCCAAATATATATCACAATAGCTGGATGATTATTTTCATCCATAGGCTTTAGATTGCCAAGGGGATTGCAATGAGTCGTGATGCATGTGTCAAACAGGTTCTTGAAACCGGGATCGTGGCGATTGTTCGTTCACAAGATAGCCAGCAACTTGTGGAAGTCGCCCGCGCGCTTGCGGATAGCGGTGTTACGGTGATCGAGATCACCATGACGGTTCCCAATGCCCTCGATGTCATCAAGCAGGTTCGCCATTCCCTGGGCGATCGGATCATGCTGGGTGCTGGCACCATTCTCGACACTGAAACAGGGCGTAGCGCGATTCTTGCGGGCGCCGAATACCTGGTTTCCCCTGTGCTGAATTTGGATTTGATCAAGATGTGCAGGCGCTATGACAAGGCGATCATGCCCGGCGTGTTTTCCCCGACGGAGATCATGGCGGCATGGGAAGCGGGTGCCGATGTTTGCAAGGTCTTCCCCGCTGATGTGCTTGGCCCCCTGTTTTTCAAGGCCGTGCGAGGCCCCCTTCCCCAAGTTCGCATGATGCCCACCGGGGGCGTCGACCTTACGACCGCGCAAAAGTTTTTGGAGGCAGGTGCATGCTGCCTGGGTATTGGAAGCCAGTTGGTTGAACCCAAGGCGGTGGCGGAGAAAAACTTTGACCGCATCCGCGAGCTTGCATCCAAGTATGTTGAAATTGTCAGGAATTTTCGAAACTCCACATTGAAAGGGAAATAAACATGGCTTTTGAAGTGATTACCTTTGGCGAGGCGATGATTCGACTTTCACCTCCTAATTTTCGCAGGATCGAACAGGCCAAAAGTCTGGACCTTCAGGTTGGCGGGGCGGAATTGAACACCGCTGTCGCGGTATCGCGCCTCGGCCACAGTGCCTCGTGGATATCACGCCTGCCTGACAATCCGCTAGGGCGATTGGTTGCAAACCATGCCCGCGAAGCCGGGGTTGATACCAGCCATGTGATGTATTCCAAGGACGAGAGGCTGGGGCTTTACTTCCTTGAATTTGGCGCGGCTCCCCGTGCCAGCAGCGTAATTTATGACCGTAAGGGTTCCGCCATTGCGGCTGTACAGCCAGGCATGGTGCCCTGGGCCAAGGTTTTTGCTGGAACGAAGTGGTTTCATGTCACCGGTATCACTCCTGCGCTCAGCGCCTCCAGTGCCGCCGCCACCCGCGAGGCAATGATGGCCGCTAAAGCCGCTGGTGTGAAAACCAGCATGGACCTCAACTACCGTGTCAAGCTTTGGACCACCACCGAGGCGGGAAAATGCCTTTCCGATTTGATGCAGTATTGTGATGTGCTTATCACCACCGAGGAAGATGTTGAGAAAGTGTTTGGTATCACCGGCTCCAACTATGAAGAGGTCGCAGCGAAGGTCGCAGATAAATTCAAACTCGATATCGTGGCGATTACCCTTAGGGAAAACCCCCTGGTTTGGCGCAACACTTGGACAGGCATGGCCTACCAAAAAGGCAAGGTCTACAAGACCCGCACTTATGAGGTTGAAATAGTCGATAGGTTGGGTGCTGGTGATTCCTTCGCTGCGGGCTTGATTCATGGATTGCTGGGTGGCGATGTGCAGAACGCCCTCGATTGGGGTGTGGCGACCAGCGCCATCAAACATTCGATCCCGGGTGATTTTGCCTGGGTTCGCCCCGAGGAAGTCGAGGCGCTTCTCAAGGGCGGTGGACTTCGTATCAGCAGATAACCTTTTGGGGCGTGCCAATGCGTTACCTAAGTGCTGAAGAATCCCGCAATGTGGATTGGCTTGCAAAAAGTCAGGGCCATATCCCCGGCATTTTATTGATGGAAAATGCTGGTAGGGGCATTGCGGATATTCTTCTTGCTGAAAAACCCAAGGGCAAAGTGGTGATTTGTTGTGGCCGGGGCAACAATGGCGGCGATGGTTTTGTCATTGCCCGCCATCTGAACGCAGCGGGGGTTGATGTGCAGGTCCTGCTCTTTGCGGATCCAAAGGAACTCATGGGTGATGCCTGTATCAATCAGGCAATCATCGCCCATTCGGATATTCACTTGAAGGTTTTAATTTCGCCAAGTGCGGATGATCTGAAAAGTGTTTTTAAAGAAGCTGAGTGGATTGTTGATGCATTGGTAGGTACGGGGCAGAAGGGGGCTTTACGAACCCCTTTTGATATTGTTGTAAGGCGGATCAATGAATCTGGTGCCAAAGTTCTTGCGGTGGATTTGCCCTCGGGTTTGGATGCTGATACAGGAATCGCCAACGATCCGACAATCAAGGCGACAATCACCGCTACCATGGTGGCACCCAAGAAAGGATTCCAAAATCCTGAAGCCCAAGCCTATCTAGGGAAATTAAAGGTTGTTGGCATCGGTCTGCCCAAATGGTTGATGCCTCCATCCTGACCCTGCCAGGCCTGTTCCCAATTTTAAATTTAACTTGCGTCTATTAGTGGACATAAAATAAATATCAAAAGATATCAGTGTTGTAATTCGTGCCTGAACTTTTCATTCGTTCAGGCACGAATGTTAAATCTGCCTAGCTCTCTTTGTCAGCTTTTTCCGGCATGTTATCGGTGGGTTCGGGCGGTTCCTTGCCAAACTTGGCGCGATACTGAGCAGCAAACTTTTCCCTCAAGCTCGGGTCGCAAATAAAGCACTGGCTTTTGGCGCGAAGGTGCTTGTCACACCAGTCTTTTTTATCCTGGAAAGCCTTGGCAACCTTCGGACTGCACATGCTGCATTCGCTTTCCTTGATGCCATGCTCATCACACCACCAACCTGAATGCGCTATTTCATCTGCGTTCCCTTTGGCTTCAGCAGTCTTTGCTTTGGTGTAAGTGGCTTCTTTGCCACAACCAACAAGCATGGAAATTCCAAATAATACCACCGCGGAAAACATCAATCGAATCATCAAACCCTCTCCTAAAAGTTACACTCCGGGCCCAACCTGAAGTGTTGAAAATGAATTACCCGACTCCTTCGTAATGGAAGATACTTCCATCGGACGAGCTGGTTTTTCAGGCCAGCGAAATACCACGAAAACAACCCTAAGCACTAGAATCGACATGACCATGGCGCTTAGGACCCCTCCTATCACTACGGTTGCCAAAGGTCTTTGCACTTCCGCTCCCATGCCCGTGCTGAATGCCATCGGTAGAAAACCCAGGCTTGCAACCAAGGTGGTCATCAGCACCGGGCGCAATCGGGTGATGGCTGCTTCTTCAACAGCCTTTTCCAAGGATCGCCCTTTTTGCATCAGATGCCTCACATAAGAAACCAGAATCATGTCATCAAGCACTGCAACTCCGGAAAGTGCGATGAAACCGATTCCTGCTGAAATGGAAAATGGCATATCCCTAACCCATAATGCAAGTATGCCACCCACCCATGCAAAGGGAATGCCTGTAAACACCCGAAGGGTGTCCATTACATTTCCATAGGTTGCGTAGAGAAGTGCAAATACGAGAAGTAAAGCGACAGGGACGATAAGAAAAAGTCTGTTTCTTGCACGCTGTAATTGTTCGAACTGGCCACCGTAGGAAAGGTGATACCGCCCGGGTGGTAGCGTGATATTCTGGTTGATTGTTGATTGAACCTCGTCAACAAAAGAACCTAGGTCGCGGCCCCGTACATTGCAGGTGATCACAATTCGCCTTTGTCCCCATTCCCGCGTAATGGTTGAGGGGCCCTCTATGATTTTGATATCTGCAATTCTAGAAAGCGGGATCCTTTCACCAGTTGCGGCGGGTAATTGTATCGACCCCACGGATTCCGGACTGTTTCGCCAGGAGTCGGGTAATCGAATCGACAGTGGAAAGCGGAATTGCCCATCCACGATTTCGCCCAAAGGTTTGGATCCGATAGATTCCACCAGATCAAGCACAGCCCTTGCAGGGATGCCGTAACGGGCGATTTGATCCTGCCTTACTTTTACTTGCATGACAGGTTGGCCGGTAACTTGTTCAACATTGAGGTCTGCGACCCCGGGAATACGCTGCATGACTTTTTGAATTTCAAGCGCCTTCTCTTTAAGCACCATGAGGTCATCGCCAAATAATTTGACAGAAAGATCGGATCGGGTGCCCGCAAGCATCTCGTTGATTCGCATTTCAATGGGTTGAGAAAAGGCAAACTTCAGTCCGGGTATGGATCGCAATTCCCGATCGATCAAAACGGTAATTGCTTCCTGTGTTGTGGCTTTGCTCCATTGATTCCTGGGTTTGAGGCTGATGAAAATATCGGTGAGTTCAACCCCCATGGGGTCGGTCGCGACTTCCGCGGTACCCGCCCGGCTCCAGACATGTCGGATTTCATCCGGAAATGCTTTTAACAGGACTTTTTCAACCATGGTGTTTGTCGCAACCGATTCCTCCAGACTGGTTCCAGCGAGTCGCACTGTTCCCAATGCGATCGCCCCCTCGGAAAGCCTGGGGATGAACTCCGCACCCAGATTTGGGGCCACCATGCCGAATGAAAATGCCAGCATCACAAATGCGAAAGCCAGCACTGCGGTCTTATGCCTCATCGTTGCTTTTAATGTGGGTACATAAATAAATTTGATCCACCGCAGGATAAACGGTTCATGCTCGGGCAATCTGCGGGGCAACATCAGGCTTGCCAACGCAGGCATCAGGGTCAGCGATAATACCATTGATCCCAATAATGCGAATATCACGGTAAGGGCCATGGGGCGGAATAACTTCCCTTCAATACCTTCAAGGGTCAAGATTGGAAGGTAGACGATTAATATGATCAGTTCACCAAAAAGAGTCGGCCTGCGCACTTCGAGAGCGGCCTTGCGAATGATTTCCTCCTTGCTATCCTTGGTGTTGTCTTCAGAAAGATGCCTGACGCAGTTCTCGATCATCACCACCGAGGAGTCAACCACCATGCCGAAGTCGATCGCGCCAAGGGAAAGCAGGCTGGCTGCAATGCCAAAGTGCAGCATGCCCGAAAATGCAAACAACATGGATAAAGGGATGGCCAAGGCGACAATGAATGCGGCCCGCATGTTTCCAAGGAACATGAACAGGATCGCTATCACCAGCAAACCACCTTCAAACAGGTTGGATCGAACCGTGTCGATCACAAAATCCACCAACTCGGTGCGGTCATAAACGGTTTCGAGCCGTACATTGCCAGGCAGTCGCTCCTTTATTTTCTCCAGTTGGTTTTTCATTCCCCAGGTGACTTCATGCGAGTTTTCACCCATGGTCATGAACCCTAGTCCCAATACCACTTCCCCCATGCCATTAGCGGTTACCGCACCCCTTCTTACTTCGTGCCCGATGGTCACATCCGCGATATCTTTAAGCAAAATTGGAATACCATCATTGACTGCAAGTTGAATGTTGCTGATTTGTTGAAGCGAGGTGGTGCGCCCCAACCCTTGCACCAATAGCATGGAACTGCCTTGATCGATCACGCCCCCGCCTACATTCTGGTTGTTCTCACGGATGGAAAGGGCGACTTGGTCAAAGGTGAGGCCGAATTTTGCGAGTCTTTGCGGATCAACCCTGACTTGGAATTGTTTTTCGAACCCACCCCAGGAGTTGACTTCAGCAACGCCTTTTAGGGTGCGCATCTGGGGCCTGATCACCCAATCATGGATGGTGCGAAGCTGGGTGATGTCATCGCCTTTGCCTGTCACTATATAATGAAAGACTTCGCCCAGACCCGTGGAGACAGGGCCCATTTTTGGTTTATCCAGCCCCGGTGGAAGCTGGACTGTTCCCAGCCTTTCATTGATGATCTGCCTTGCGAAATAAATATCCGTGCCATCCTCGAAAATGACAACCACCTGCGAAAGACCAAATTTCGAGATGGAACGCAACTGGTTGATGCGGGGCAGGCCACCCAGTTTCTGTTCGATTGGGAAGGTGATTTGCTGTTCGATTTCCTCGGGGCCGAGGGCGGGCGCAACCGTGTTGATTTGAACCTGCACCGGCGTGGTATCCGGAAATGCATCAATATCCAAATGGTTTAGCGCGAGTATCCCAGATGCGATAAGCACCAGCGTGCATGCAATCACCAACCAGCGATAACGCAACGAAGTTTCAATAATCCAATTCAGCATGCTGGCCCCATTTATTTCTTGCCATGGCAGGCGCAACCTTCGCCCAGGCTACCTTTGAGAAGTTCAGACAACAAAAGCCCGCTGCCTTGCTTCACCACGAGTTCACCTGGAAGAAGGCCCGCAAGTATTTCAATCTGTCTGTCGTCCTTGGCACCAATGCGAACCTTCCGAACGGTAAAGAATTTGGGTGCATCAGGATTGAGAAAGTTTACATCGCGAACAAAAACAACATTGCAGCAACCATCCCATTGAACGCAATCCCTTGGCACGCATAGAGCCCGTGGTTCCTCGCGCAGGATGATTTTTCCGGTGCCAAAAGTGTTGGCCCGCATTTTTCCGTCTTCATCATTCAGGTTGGCCCGTGCCTTTACTGTCCGTGTCTTAAGATCTGCTTGTGTGCTGATCCAGGAAATTTTGCACTCAAGTTCCCTTAAGGCCTGATTGTCCTGGAATAAAACCTTTTGCCCGATGTGTAATAATTGCGAATCCTCACTTTTTACATCCAGGGTCATCCATTTGCGCTTGGTGTCAACCACCTCGAACAAAATCTTGTTTGCGTCAACGACTTCGCCTGCAACCACTTCCCTCGAAACAATCACGCCGTCAATCGGGGAAACCAAGGGTAAAAGATTCCTAGTGGTTTTTGCTGGATCAAGCGTTACTGCAATCTCCCCGGGGATTCCAAGAAAGTGGATTTTGTTTTCAAGTATGTCTGTTGTGATGCCCTGCAGGTTGATTGTATCCATGGGCAAACCAAGGTTTACAAGGGTTTGCCTGGCTGTATTAAGCTTGATGGTTGATTCCTTCAAGGATGATTCCGCCTCTTCCAGAGTGGCGAAAGGGGTTGCCTGCCCAGCGGCACGAAGCCTGCCCAGAGTAAGGGTTCTTAGCTGGCTAAGTGCAACCATTTGAAGTAAATCAGATTTTGCCTTTCCCACCTCAATCGAATCAATCAATGCAAGCATCTCACCAGGTTTCACATTCTCACCCAGGTGTTTCATCACCCGCCATACCGTCCCGGATGATCTTGCTGCAAGATGAGCAACCTTGGTTTGGTCAAATATTATTTCCGCGGGAGCGGATAGGAATTCCGTCATTGGAGCAGTCCAGGTTGGTTCCACGGTGATCCCAGCTTTTTCAACCTCCTCGAGGCTGGCGAATTGAATGCGCCTTTGGTGGGTCTTGCATATCGGGTTATTTGTGACACGCTCCTTGGAATTCAGCCCTAGGTCCATTCTTTGGGTGATTTTATCCAAATCTTTCACTGCGACTCCAGTGGTTTCAGGATTGCATAGCGGGCATTCCGGGACCCCATGCCGGGCACACCAACCAAATTCTTTCGGCTTCGGAAGAATCTTCGGGTCGCATTCAATGCAAGCCGACTCCTTGACATGATGCATTTCGCACCAATCTTCCTTTTCAGGAGTTTGGTTCCATAGGCTTGAAAACTTTGAAACTTTCCAGCCCATTCTGTGCCCACCATAGGCAAGGGTTCCCAGTGATAAAAGCACCAGTACAAGCACTATTTTCTCTGTGATGGAATGTCTGGCTTCAAAAGCCCCTGTTTTTTTGGAATCCGTTATTTCCGGCATGGCTGG
Organism: Planctomycetia bacterium; assembly: GCA_005786805.1. Classification (GTDB taxonomy): domain Bacteria; phylum Planctomycetota; class Planctomycetia; order Gemmatales; family Gemmataceae; genus UBA969. Next base: position 18,100 of record SYCV01000047.1, read on the forward strand.
TATCCTTGATGTTATTTGATGAACGAAAGTTTATGGGGAATTTCCGGTGTAATTTACCGGATGAAAGGTCGCTATATAAATATATTATGTATAATTTAAATAGTTAATTTGACCATAAACGCATGCGTGTGCATGGACTTTGGTTTTGCATTTGAAATGGTGGTGTTTGGATCGGAGTTGTGTTGTCCCCAAATTTTGGCACTAGGAATGTCCAAGGAAATAACAATGGTTTCATCGGTGAGATTTTTGTTTTGCACCATATTTGAAATCATGTCAATTTGCACGAATGGACAGGAACCGGGTGATTCTTCATCCCTTGCTGGACATGAATTAAGATTGTTTTCTTCATGGCAAAAGCATGAATCAGCATCGTCACAAAATAAATCGGCTTTAAGGTTGGTGACATTAAGATTTGGCAATAACCTGCAAACACAAAGGTTTGCGGGTGCCATTTGCGAAAAACCAAGTGAGAACAGAAATAAAGGAATTAAAACAAACTTCATTTGGTGATTTATAAATCAAATCAGAAACTAAGTCAATTAGACCAAGGTATTACAAGAATTGGTTTTAATCTAGTTCTCCTAAGGTATTTAACCAGAATTAATCTGCGACATTGGCATTCGGATTAATTTGCGAATATGAAATTTCTTTAGAAAATTATTAGCGTTTGTATTTTCTTTTAAAGGGGGTAGTAAAACTAGTTTTACTCAGCGCAGTGGGTTGGCTTAAGGGGTAAAAATTCAATGCCCATGGATCGTAGATAGGAATGATACTTAAAGCCCATGATTTAAAAAACATATAGACCCCCGCTTTCGCGAGGGTGACGAAAATTCCCGACCCTTCGGCATGCTTAGGGTCCGTGCAGTTATTCGGTCAGTGAGCCTGTCGAACTGATCTTTATAACTCAGTAAAAACTTTACCCTTCGACAGGCTCAGGGACCGGAAAAGATACAACCCTTCGGCAAGCTCAGGGGCCGGATAAGATTCAACCCTTCGGCAAGCTCAGGGGCCGAGGCAGTTATTACCCTTCGACACGCTCAGGGACCGGAGAGGAGAGTGATTAAAAGATAAATGATTCAAAGCCCATGGACTGCGTTCCATGGGTCTTTAAATTCACTTCAAACATAATCAACATATTAGACCACGCTGCCCTTGGATATTGTTCATACCCTTTCATGGATTTTACTTTCCACCCTGATACTTCCTTGAAATACTTTGG
>SYCV01000048.1 GCA_005786805.1 Planctomycetia bacterium
CCTCCCAATTACCACCTGGAAGACGCGAAGCCAAAAGCTTTTCTCTGGCTGAAAAATAGGCTTTGTCCAACCGTTTGGGATCGATCCCCATGGATGTGAGTGAGGGCCTGTGAATTCCAGCAAAGGTCACATCGCCCCCATGCCGAAAAAGACATTGTCCTTAAGGAATCTGTAAAGCCAATAAGATTCAGGAATTTCCTTACCGGGCATATGCTGGCTGGTGCGGGGTTTTCCACACCCAATTTCCTTGAGAGCATCGCGGGTGCTGTAATCCTTCGCATCATGCCCCTTTATAAACTCAACCAATTCTTGCGGGTTTTCAAGGATGACACACCCCTTGGTGCGGTCTTTTACAAACTGTTGGAAACCACGGAGATAAGGACTTTCGTTGATGGTCTTATAAAGATCATAGTTATTGTCACTTATTTTGTTGGTTGCAAAGGAAAGCGGAGGGCATATTTCGATGCTCCCCTGAGGGCCAATGTGGAACCCCATCCCCATCGCCGCGGGGCAAAATGCCTCGCCCGAAGCTGTCCAATAACTATCAATTATAATGATCGGATGATGATGCCTTAAAGCCACCATTTTCTTACGGGCTTCGAGCAATTGCTCCGGACTAAGGCAATATTCTGGATGCGGATCCTCACCCACTGGCCTGTAAAAGTAATACCAGATATACATCGCACCCTGCTTGATCATCAATTGAAGGAAGGAATCACACAACACCTCCTCCATGTTTTTGCCAGTGATCGTGCAGGCAACCCCGAAAATAATTCCTTTTTTCTTAAGCCGCTCCATACCCTGCATCGCTGAATCAAACACACCCTCGCCTCGCCTTAGATCATTTTGAAACTGCATGCCATCAATGCTGATAAGGGGTGTCACATTTCCCGCCTCAACCAAACGATCCACATTCGCCTCTGTGAATAACATCCCATTTGTGATTGTCTGGAAAAAACAGTCCTTGTGGCGTTTGAAAACATCCCATATTCCCTTGTACATATAGGGTTCGCCACCCAAAAGAGTGTAGTAATAAGCCCGGTTCTTCTTACCCACCCGGATTATTGCATCCAAATCCTCTGAAGGAAGATGATAGGCGGTGCCTTCCTTTTCAACCCAGCACCCATGGCAACGCAAGTTACATGTATTTGTAAGAGCGACAAACATGAAAGGTGGATAAAGCTTTTTATTCTTAAGTCGGTGCTTGTAAGCGCGCACCGCGACAAACCCCTTGTAAACCCAAAGATGGGCGGCTTTCATCGCAAGCCGGGGCGACAATTCAGAAACAGCTCTGTACGCAAGTTTGTGAAGCATTTTTTCCAGTCACTTTTCCAGGAATTTCCTGATTTAAATTTCCAGCGTGTCCAGTGAATCCATCAGGTTATCAAGATCATCCTTGGGAGAATCTTTTTTATCTGACTGCCTTTTGGGAATTCCCACACTCAAACCCACAGCATCCCGACCGTCACGGACTAATTCCTTATCACGCTCCTTGGCAGCAAGCACAAGGGCGTCACCTCCACCAAAAAGCTTGGTAAGATCTATTTTCAATCCACTGATGGCCCCGACTGGGGCACCAGCAATCGCGGGGCTTTTATAATCCGGAAACATGATAGCCTGCTCGGGGCAAACCCTGCTACACGCGGGGCAACCCTTTTTGCAACTATCCTGGTTATCCACATAAATTCGCTCTAGGCTGTCCACCCCGTACACACCAAACAGGCAAAAATCCAAACATTCCATGCAGTTGGTGCAACGGCTGTAATCTATCACAGGATACCAACGCCTGCCGGGTACTTTTAGCATCTCCTCCTTGGGAAAATTAATCCCATTCACAACATTTGAACTTGAAGCTGGATTTGAGATATTCATCCCAAGTTGCACAATTGCAGGTTTAGAATTTTCACCGGAGGCATCCCACCTCTTCCTGCATTCCCCAAGGATTCTACGAACTTCATTCACATAAACCCTGTGATCCTTGGCATCACGCAAATCGAGGCAATAAATTAACCTATCCTTGAATTTAACCGCGCCTATTCCCTTTGGCTTTGCCACCTCCTCTGTTTCCTCGTCATCATCATTATCTTCGGCAGGCTTGATGTTGGTTTCACCCAACTGCCCTTGAATTCCATCGCGATCAAGCAACCAATAAGCCGCTCTTGGATACAGCCAGGAAATCACAACCATGTCACCCTGAATCCCTTCAAGGTAAAGTCTGCCCGTATGCCCCTGGTGCAAGTCGTAAAGTGCAGGAACTATGCCTAGGTCGACACCGGGCTCCATCAGAAGGGCTGCTGCGATTTCTTCCTCGATCGCCCTGCGAACTGGATCCTTGCCCTGTGCCTGTGACAAAACCACGGTAAGCTTTTTCTGGCTCATATTATTCATCCCCAGCGTTAATTTTCCCTTTTAGCATTCGTTGGGCCTTTTCCCAATTTTCTTCAAGGAATGCATGGTAGGCATTAGCATCCATTAGGCTATCAATAGCGCCGTCCATTTCAAACAACCAACCTTTATCATACCCGTCTATATTGATCGCGGAAGGATCAGCCAGAACCTCAGGATTAAAGCCTAAAAGCAATCCCTCAACAGGTGCGAAAAGATCCGAAACAGCTTTCGAAGTCTCAATATGGCCAATCTGTTCCAAGAGGGCGACTTTGTCACCCGCATTGACCTGCCAATCAAGAAAATAAACATCCTGCATCAACTTGATGGCGTAAGATGAAAACCCGAACCGGTTCTTTCCAGCAACCTTCCTGCACCAAAAATGATTTCTGGAGTAATGCAAGTCAGCAGGCACAACTGCCGCAAACTTACCCATCATGAATGTCAATGGTTCGCTCATTCTGTTTTTTATCGCCTTAAAAAATCTAGGTATAACGGGCGTTCAAATGCTCGGGTTCAAAAAACCTGGGCAAAAGCCTGTCAACCTGAAGCAATCCATCCATGGTCACCTTGGCGGAATTTTGGCCGAGTTTAATCCATCCTTCCCTTTCCAACGACTCCCATTGAGCCCCAAACTCCTTGAAAATATCCAATTTGAATTTGTTTTCAAAATATCCAGATTCCAAGTAGCCTGTTTTAAGCTGCAAAATCATTTCCCGGATCAATCTTTGGTGTGGGGTCACAGGCAATGCCCTGCCCAAGGGAATTACCCCCTTTTGCAACTCCCCAAGATAATTTTCCCAAGCATCCAAATTCTGCAGATGAATTCCGTTTATATGACCGAATGAAGCCACGCCAGTGCCAAACATGTCCGCACCATGCCATAACTCATCCCGGTAAACAAATTTCATCCTAGCCTTGTTTTTTACAAGAGTGTACGCGCTTGAAATCTCGTATCCGTTGGCAAGAAAAGTATCAAAGGCGTATTTCACCCACGATCTCTTGGTGGGCCAATCAGAAATCGACAAAGGATCAGGCTGGTTGACTTGTTTTAATTCTTTTGAAAAAACAGTGTTGAATGGCAATTCCAACTGATAAATGGTTATGCAATCTGGAGAGATTTCCAATGTTTTGTTGATGCAATCCCTCCAATTTTCGGTGGTTTCCCCAATCATGCCAGCAATCAAATCAATGTTGATAAGGGGAAAACCTAGTTCACGAGCCCATGAAAAAGCCCTGAATATCTCGGCAGCATGGTGTGCTCGGCCATTTGACTCAAGAATCTCATCGCTAAAATTCTCAACACCAAGACTCAAACGAGTCACACCCATTTCCCGAAGGGCGGCGAGTTTATGCTGTTGCAATGTACCCGGTTCGCATTCAAAAGTCACTTCCCTTGAGCCACTCCAAGAGAACGAATTTTTAATGCCATTAAATAATTTTTCGAGTTGATTCACACTCAAATAAGAGGGGGTTCCTCCGCCAAAATAGACAAAATCCAATTCTCTACCGCCGCGTACCGGCAGACGGGAACAAAGTGAAATTTCGTTTATGATGGCATCAAGATAGCTATCCACATCCCTGGCATTTTTGTCCGTATAAACCCTGAAATAGCAAAATTTACACCTTTTCCTGCAAAATGGTATGTGCGCATAAAGGCCGAGAGGGGTACTTTTTTCAGGTGGAGAATTTAATACTTTAAGCGCTTCTGACAAAAATGAAGGCTTCCAGAAGGAAAAAGGGGGGTAGTTTGCTACAAAATAATTCCCCAACTCGGTTTTTTCTCTTGTGGAGTCACTCATATCAAAGATTTCTTGTCCCGGTATGAAAAATATTATTCTAATCTAATTTACCATTAATCCACATAATCTTTCTGAAAAACCATCATTAAATGAAACTTTTTAAAATCTAATGTTTGAAGTTTAAATCGCAATCGCTAAACTCATATCATATGCCGAAGTGGCGGAATGGCAGACGCGCCGGACTCAAAATCCGGTACCCTCAAAGGTGTGTGGGTTCAAGTCCCACCTTCGGTACTATCCCATATTTCATCATGTTATTTTGTTTTCCGGTCATTATCACTTATGAAATGGAAACCAAAAACCTGCAAAGTTGAAACTCTTGGCTGCAAGGTCAACCAATATGAATCCCAATTCTTCAGGGAGATGCTGGAACTAAACGGTGTGGTCGAGGCACTGGAAAATGAAATCCCAGACCTTTGCATAATCAACACATGCACCGTCACCCATGATGCCGACGCAAAGGGCAGATCTTTGATTCGAAAGATCCATACCAGAAATCCCAATACAAAAATCCTTGTCACCGGGTGCTATGCCGAAAGAGACCCCAACAGCCTGAAAAATATTGACGGAGTCTCAAGTGTTATCGGGAACAAGGAAACATTTCTCTCGTCTCTCTCGGAATTTGGCATAAGTCAACGCCCCCCCAACATCTCAAGATTCGATGACCACCAGAGGGCGTTTGTGAAAGTCCAGGATGGCTGCCTTTTAAATTGCAGCTATTGCATAATCCCATCAGTTAGGCCCGCTCTTATCAGCAGAAATCCAGATTCAATCATTGATGAAATTGCGGATCTAGAACTTTCAGGCTACCGCGAGATCGTTTTAACTGGGATTCACCTTGGACATTACGGTATAGATCTAAGCAAAGGAAAACCAAAAGTTGAATGGTGCCGACTTTGGCACCTTCTGCAGAAAATCAGCTCCAGATTTCCCACCCTTAGGATCCGACTAAGCAGCATCGAGGCTGCCGAAGCAAGGGACGACCTGATCGATGTGATGAAATCAAACCCATTGCTTGCACCTCATTTCCATTTATGCCTGCAAAGCGGTTCTGATGAGATTCTACGCAAGATGCGAAGACGGTACTCAAGTCAGGGATTCATCGATCGATGCGAACGAATAGCCAGTTCATTGGATCGACCTGGTTTTTCGACTGATATTATCATTGGTTTTCCCGGTGAGACTAATGATGACTTTGAATTAACCTGCGAATTATCAAAAAAAATCGGGTTTTTCAAAATGCATCTTTTCCCCTACAGTCCCAGGGAAGGCACACCCGCAGCATCCCTGGATGATCCCGTTCCTCCGCAGGTCAAACTGCAAAGGCGCAAAGTTCTTGAACAAATTGAAAAGGAAAATCTTCTAAAGTATCAAGAATGCCTTTTGGGTATTGAGGAACAAATACTTGTTGAGTCGAATTCTACAATCAGGCCCGGTTGGGTCGAGGGTACATCATCCCGTGGAATACGGGTGATGCTACCCGGGATGATTGAAGCCTTGAGACGCAAACTTATTCCCGTGCAAATTAACGGAATTCATCAAGGAATTCTTGAATCTTTCCCATTGCCCGAATCAAAAATCATGGAACCCAATCCGATTTCATCAAAACAAAGAATGCCCCTGGCATTAATTTAGCTTTGAAGACATTCGATTAATCTCCAGATACAAATGAAATCTCGGGATAAAAACTCCAGTATTTATTCCTTGCTTGACATTATAAACACCGGGGCTAAATTAATAATGTGAAGAATTTATTAAATGCCATCGAACGGAATGGAGTTTTCCAATGAGCCAACTTAAACACATGAGTTACGAAAAACAGGGTGATGGCCTCTGTATAAGATTCAAAAACCTAAGACCATCTGAACCGGAAATCCAAGACTCATTTCAGGAAATTAAAAAGATTATTTCTGATGAGAAAGTGAACAAAGTGGCCTTAAGCCTTGGGCCTAACATGGAGTGCATGTACAGTGTTTTTCTGGGAAAAATAATTTCTCTTCAAAGACATCTTAATGAACTGGGCGGCAAGTTTGCAATTTGTCATGTAAGTCCCCAAGTAAAATCAATTTTTGCAGCATGCAAACTTGAAGACAGATTCATTTTCACTGAAGATTTCCCCTCTGCCATGCAGGAACTGAACAAGTAAAAGTCATACTTTGACAAGTTTCCATTTTCCCGTGGCAAATCTGTAAATTAATAATACTCCCCTTGCAAATAAGTCGATGAACATCGCTAGCCATGCACCTAATAACCCAAAGGCTAGCTCCGGCATGAAAATGTCTTCGCTTGGATTTCTTGCGAATAATAAAGCTGCTGGGATTCTCAACAGAAAAAAACCAATCCAAGTGAAAATCACAGGAACCCGTGTATCCCCAGCTCCCCTTAAAGCGGATGTCATGATTATACAAGACGCCAAAAAAGGCATGGCAAATGCAATCAACCTGAGCACAGGGGCTCCGATTCGAACTATTTCAGCCTGAGAGGGGTCCGGGCAAAAAACCAGGAACATCGGTTCGGAAAAGAAAAAGAAAATCATTCCCATAATGGACATGAAAACAGCCCCCAAAAAATAGGCTGTCCATGCACATTTACTAGCCTCATTAGGTAGCCCAGCTCCCAAATTCAAGCCAACCAAGGCGATTGCGGCAGTGCCGAATGCCGCACCCGAAAGATATCCCAACGCTTCCCATCCCAATGCAATTCCATGAGCCCCACCAGCAGCCTCACCTAAATTGTTGATAATAGCCAGGAATATAAACTGTCCAATCCCGATACTTAGACTGTCTACCCCGGCGGGCAAACTAATTCGAAGCAATCTTGTGACAATTTCAAAGTCTATCTTTTCCAAGAAGTGCCAAACGAGGGACGAATTTCCACGCAACAACAGAATAAGAACCAACCCACTTCCAGCAAAATGGCTCAATGAAGTTCCAAATGCTATGCCTGAAAATCCCAAATTCGCAAAGCCTAAAACCCCCGTTGCAAAAATGTAAGATAGTGGGATATTTAGCATGGTCACAAATGTCAACACCATCAATCCAGTCAAGGTATTTCCGGCGCCTACCAGGCAGGCGATTCCTGCCGCCTCGACCATTTGGAACGGAAACAAAACAAAACTATTAAACAGGAAACCATATGCTTCGTTCGCAGCCATCCCCTCAAGTCCTATCAAAGGCAGAATAAAAGGGATGAAAAAAATTGCGAGAAGGCTTGCAAGAACCCCGAAAGCGAATGCCAGAATTAGCGACTGGTGGACTACCTTGGATGCGGATTTAAAATCTCCCGCGCCGACAAATCTTGCGACAAGAGCGGTACTACCGACTGTGACCAGAACACTGTAACTTGATATGAGCCATGAAAAATATTGGCCTGTTGTCTGTGCGGTTTGGATTGAAAGATGCGATGAAGAATCCGCAAGCAAATATCTTCCTGCAATAAACCTATCCCACAAATTTATAACCAAATGGAGAAACTGAAGTATCAAAGCCGGCCATGCCAGAAAAAAAACTTTCAAGACAGCAGACTTGCTAGGATCGGTATAAAAGCTTGTTTTATCTACAGGATCGCTGATCACTGAACCAGCCATGTTTCCCCTTTTAAAAGGCCGAACTTGTCATTGGGATGAAGCGTAAAGCCGGGAACCGTTGTAATCTTTCCATTAACTTGGATTTTCCCATCCTTAACCAAGAACTTGGATTGTCCGCCCGTACCTCCAATACCCGCCTTTTTTACGGCTTGGGCGAGGGAGATTGATCCGGTTGAAAGCTTTAAAATCTTCCCCATATTTTCCAATGGTTGCTGATCCATGAAATTCTCCAAGGCCACAAGTCGAAAATTAGGTATTATTACATTAGGTTTAATTTTGAATAAGGCCCTAATTAAGCAAAAAACTTTGGGAGTACCTGAGATGGATGACATTATCAAGGAAATCCACGAGCTAAAAAAGCAAAAAAAAGCAACAATTCTCGCGCATTACTATCAGGAAGGTGAAATTCAGGAAATCGCGGATTTTAATGGTGATTCTCTCGCCTTGGCGAGAGCTGCTACCAAGGTTGAAACTCCCATCATTGTTTTTTGTGGCGTGCATTTCATGGCAGAAACTGCAAAAATACTAAATCCATCAAAAAAAGTTTTACTCCCGGATTTGCAAGCCGGATGTTCCCTTGCTGACAGTTGCCCCGCGGACAAGTTGGCTCGTTACCAAGAAATGCTCCGTATCAACGGGAGAAAATTCCAAACTGTAACTTATATCAACAGCACCGCGGCAGTAAAAAGTCTTAGCGACTGGGTGGTCACTTCGGGAAATGCAGAATCCATCGTAAAAAAAGTCCCACCGGAATTTGAAATTCTTTTTGTTCCTGACAAACATCTGGGGATGTATCTGGAGGAGGTAACAGGCAGAAAAATGATCCTTTGGGATGGGGCATGCATGGTGCATGAGATTTTCAGCCTGGGAGATCTTCTTGCGATCAAAAAAAAGCTACCTTCCTCCCTGGTTTTTGCCCATCCGGAGTGCCCTGCAAATATTCGGGCACATAGTGATTTCGTGGGAGGCACCGAGGCTATGCTCAACAAGATTGCAACTTTTAAAACCCCTATCGATATTATCGTCGCCACGGAACCGAACATGATGTGGCAAATGCAACATCGTTATCCGATGCACCATTACCATCCGGTCCCAGGAATAACCTGCGCGTGCAATAAATGCCCCCATATGGCCAGAAACACATTGGAAAAATTAAAGGCCTGCCTGGTGGATGAATCTCCAGAAATCACATGGGACCCCTGCTTTGATCGTGCCCGGGAAGTATTAACTCGCAGTCTTTTGAACTAAGGAATGCCTAGAAGTGCAACCTGTACCATCAAGATTTTTGATAAAACTCGCAAGGAAATGCCTTAATCATCCCAAGGTGCCTTTCACCAATGGTGATGCATTACTTGATCTTTCCAAGGATTACATTTTCACAAACCTTTGCCACATGGATGGTCAGGAAAGTTTCGCAGAGATCAGGATTTGCTGGAATTCAAACGGAATAGGCTTGCAAGCATCAGTTAATGGAAAAAAGCAAGCCACCGAGGGAGACCATACCAGGCCTAGAAGTTCAGATGGCATCACACTTTGGATTGACACCAGGGATTCCAGAAACAGTCACAGGGCAACCAGATATTGCCATCAATTCCATTTTCTCGCATCCGGTGGCGGCCCTGACAAGGAAGATCCCTGCTTCGTCCAATCCAAAATACACCGGGCACTACAAGATGCGCCATTATGCAATTCAAATGAGATTATGTTTCGATGCAAAAACGAACCGGGAGGCTATTTGATTGAGTCATTCCTGCCATCACAGGTGCTTACAGGTTATGATCCCGATAATTGCCCACGCCTTGGCATTTGCATACAAGTTCATGACAGGGAACTTGGAAACCAGATATACGACAGCACCTTGGATTTCCCTTTTTCAGAGGACCCAAGTCTATGGAGTCAACTAATTCTGGCTAGTAATGAGGATAAAGAAAAAAATCCCAAGAAAAAACCTGTGGAAATCTCAAATGATAAAACTGAAAGATCCGCAAGAAAAACAAAAAATTAAAGCTCCTCCTGCTCGGCAGCCTCTTCTTCAAGCTTGGCACGCAATGGACCTCGGTAAGTAATCCTGCCCTTGGTCAAATCGTAAGGAGAAATGGCCACCGTGACGATGTCACCGGGAAGAATCCTGATGAAATTCTTGCGTATTTTCCCTGCTATGTGTGCCACCAGTTCATGCCCATTATCAAGTTTTACTTTGAACTGGGTGTTCGCAAGCGCGGCAGTCACCTTACCTTGAACCAACATTGCTTCTTCTTTTGCCATTAAAATTCTCCAAGGCCGATCACGATAAAAACCGAACAATAAATACGGAGGCAATCGGATGTTCCATCTCCAGTGCTTTGCTTCCCTTACTTTGAAAGCTTGGCACGAATTTCACCAATTGTTTTAAGCAAGCCCTTGAATGGGTCAGCGAATTTCTCCAAACCTTCAGACATCAAAGTTTCTTCCAAATGCTGCATGTTTACCTTTGCATCAATATCATCAAGAACCTCTTTGGAGGGAAGAATATCAACTTGCCTGGTGAAAGTCTGGCCACTTTTTTGCGTTGCGTCATTGGTTTCAGGTGGGTTGGTTTCAATATCAGAACCCGCAAGCGCTCCTACATACTTATACGGGGGATCGGAGGGCTTTTTTGTACCGGTGCTTGCAAAAATGATCTCCTGCTGCAAAGGAAGATTCTTATCGGCCCAGAATTTTTGATTCAAGCTCCAAAGCCTTTTCGCGTTCACAATGCCGACTAAACCTTGCGCATGGGCTGACAGGTTAGGCACATGTTGCTCTGTATAAACATCCAATCGACTTACAAAGATACTGTAAACAGATTTAAAACTATCAAGGGATTTACGACGTTGAGCACCGCGCCAAATTGCCGCGCGAGCTTCCAAGTATTGTCTTTCAGAAAATATCAAGGTGCAATTAAGAGTGATTCCAGAAGCACAGAGTTCCTCCAATGCGGCCAAGCCACCGGGAGTTGCCGGAACCTTGATCATTCGGTTTTTATGCCCTTGGGCGTATTTTTTACCAAGCTCAATATACTTGGCTGCTTTTTCTTTAACCGATAATTTGCAGGCTTTGTCCTCAAGCAATGGATCTAACTCAAAACTCACATAACCATCATTACCTTTTGTGGAAGTCCAAACCGGAAGAAAAACTTCCTGAGCCTGAGCTACAAGAATATCCGTCATTTTCCAAGCAAGTTCTTCATCATTCAGGCCCTCTGAGGCAAACTTGGATATTTGATCATCAAATCGATGGGTCCCAAGTAATTTGGATACGATAATCGGATTTGAAGTCGCGCCAGTCGCCCCCATGGCCCTGTTGGATTTTACTAATTCAGGATCAATGGAATCCAACCAAAGCTTTGTGCCCGCTGTGATTAAAGATTGCAATGGAGTGGTCATATGCTAAAGCCCTTATTTTCAAAATAAAATAGTGAAAACTATATACTATGGAATCATCTTAAGGACTAAAACGACTCCATGCTATTAGTTTTTGAAAAAAACTAATTAATAGGATTAATTATTTAAATCATAATGAAATGTAAAATCAGGTAATACCAGTTAATTCAGCTAGGTACCGTCAAAGATGCTCCATTGTCAGAAGCCGTGAATCCTAATATGAAAGGAATTGCTTTTTTAGCCCAAACTTCTGCGGAAGGATATGTGCTCGCCCCATGACCAAAAGCTGTTTTTAACATGTCGGTGTTTATGACCCCTGGATTCAAAGGAATAGCGGCCATGCCTTTTGGTAATTCCTGGGCCAAGGCTTTTGTCAACCCCTCCACCGCATACTTTGTGGCGCAATATGCTGCAAAATCCCCAGAGACAGATCTTCCCCAAGTGGAACTCAAATTAACTATTATCCCTTTTTTGGCCGCCACCATTGCGGGAACAAAACAGCGAATCACATTTGCAATACCTTTGATGTTGATATCCACAAGCAAAGAGAATTCTTTCTCAGATACCCGCCACAATGGTGAGGGCCTGTTTATCACTGCAGCATTGTTAATAATCAAATCCGGTAAACCCTCCTCCAGCACAGCTTCAGCCCATGTGATGACCGCTTTTTCATTAACCACATCAACTACAGAAAACTTGCCCCCGGGAATTTTGTTTTTTGTCTCCTCGACATGCACTTGTTTTGAACCACAACCAAAAATTTTATGGCCCAGTTGACTCATCCCCTCAGATAAAGCCCGTCCCAATCCCCTTGTTGCCCCCGTAATCACAATCTTCCTGCATTCCCTGACACTCATTTATAAAAACCTTTTTCTAGAACCATCTTGATTTGTCAACAATATTCATCAAAGGCCTGTTATTCAAAAAACAATTTAAATTAGATTCTAGAAAACCTAGATGCCTTGAGGCTATGGGAGGCGCATATCCTGCAACATGAGGCGTAAGGATCACCTTTTCGTTCATTTTCCAAAGGGGGTGAGATTCAGGCAAAGGTTCAATTTCAAACACATCCAATCCCGCCCCGGCAATCAAACCTTGGTTCAAAGCTTTCACAAGATCATCGAGAATCACAATTGCACCGCGCCCAATATTTATTAAAACTGAATTGGTTTTCATTTTCGAAATCAATTCAAAATTAAATAATTTCTCAGTCAACGGGGTATGCGGGGCAGCGATGACAACATAATCTGAATCCCTTAAAAATTCATCCAATCTATCCATTGGCCAAGGCTCGGGCACCTCTTTTGATGGTTCCTGGCAAAATGGATCAAGCCCGATACAACGCATACCAAAGGCCGCCCCTCTTTTTGCGATTTCCCTGCCAATTCCACCAAGCCCAAACACACCGATTGTTTTTTCACTTAAAACCTGGTGATTCAAATCAATAGAATTGGTTACCCCAGGACCACTTGCAAAATCAACTCGGCCATTTTCTCCACCAAGTGGCGCCCATTTGCCTTTTGATTGCTGCAAAACATAACGATGTAAATTTCTCGAAAAACTCAAAACCATTCCAATCGCATGATCCGCCACAACATCTGAAAAAATCCCACGCATGTTCGTTAAAATTGAAGGATGATTAACTAATTCCGGAAAAATATAATGTTCCAGGCTGGCAGTCATGGACTGCACCCATTTAAGGCAAGATGAATTAGCCAATAATACAGGTGTGATTTTACCCATAAATCCATCAGCGTTTTTCATCGCCATGGTTGCTTCAGTCAAATTTTGAGCATTTACAATTTCATGCCCGTTTGAAATTGCCTCAAATCTGGCAATGCGATGTGCTTCCACAGGTGGAAATAAAACTATTTTCATATTTCAAGCACTATGATTTACGCTGTTTTTCGTGTGAAAGGAATCTCCCGCATGCAGGATGCGGAAGCACCTACCAAGATGGGATTGTCAACCATTTCCAAGGAATTGTCCAACGGTTTCGTATAGGAAGCAAGAGTTTTAATCATGAAATAATAATGCATCAAGCTTCCAGATATAACCACAAGATGAAAAACCTCGTGGGGGCCGAAGACACCAGGAATAATTACAGGTTGATGGGCCAGATTAAGAGCTGCACCCACGCTGTAAATTATTCCGCCCATCATGAAAGGCCTTGCTTTTTTTTCTGGTATCTTTTTCAAAAGTTGAATGTAAAGCACCAATCCCATCCAACCTTGCATTAAATACAGGGTGGTTCGCACATACAGGGGCATGGATGTGCCACTTACTATGACCATGATCCCAAAACAGGAAAAAAACCATACTATTGCCAGAAAGAAAAATCGAAGCTTTTTCTCCATGAAAACCATCGAAATAGGTGTGCAAGTCCCGGCAATGAATAAAAAGATACAAACATGATCAAGAGACCTGCATGCTTCAATTATCTTTTCAGAACCCCAGACCGAATGAAAAAGGCAACTACTTGAAAAACAGGCAACCATCGTCAAACAATAAATCATCAAACCAGAAGTTTTAACCTTATCTTGACGGGTTTTTCTCATTAACAAAAGTGTGGCAGGTATGCAAAAAAGAACCCAAACACCATGTGTCATGGCACTTACAGGTTCCCTAATTGGAATAACATCGATCATTCCTGCACCAATTCCGGCCAATTACAACAATTTCTAATTCAAAACCTTACTATTTCTAATTTTACAGCCTAATTTCTCACGATTATTTGAATCGACCCCATGCAGGTCAAACTTTATTAAAACAAGCTTGGCAATGGACCAGAAATTACCGTTCAAACCAAGTTAATCGTTAAATTTCAAATAAAAGAATAAATTTTTCATTTAAACGAAAAAATGCTTATAAATAAAACATCATTGTAAAGGATTAAATGGAATGAATTATCGAAATCTAAGGCAGTGCGTCAAAGATCTTGAAAAAAACAAACATTTGATCCGGATCGATGTTGAAGTTGATCCTAATCTGGAAATTGCAGCAATTCACCGCAGAGTTTTTGAAGCCAATGGGCCAGCTCTTTTTTTTACAAACATCAAAAACTCAAAATTCCCGATGGTCAGCAATTTATTTGGAAAAATCGACAGGGCGAAATTCATATTCCGACATCAACTCGCCACCGTGGAGGCTCTAATCGAGTGTAAAGCAAATCCAGAAAAAATTTTGGGAAGCCCTTTGAAATGGCCCAGGGTTTTATCCGGATTATGGAACTCTCTACCCCGCAGAGTTTTCAATGCTCCCTTGCTTCAAAATCAAACCAGTATTTCCAAACTTCCACAATTGATTTGCTGGCCCAAAGATGGGGGAGCGTTTATCACGCTTCCACAAGTCTACACCGAGGATGTTGAAAAACCCGGGTGGAGATTTTCCAACTTGGGAATGTATCGTATTCAACTTTCAGGAAATGAATACAAGCCAGATCAGGAAATCGGATTACATTATCAATTGCATCGTGGAATAGGAGTGCATCACAGCAAGGCATTAAAAAATCAAAAACCATTTAGAGTTGCAATTTCAGTTGGCGGGCCTCCAAGTCTTGCGGTCGCCTCGGTAATGCCTTTACCCGAATCCATGCCTGAAATCTGCTTTGCTGGTGCCCTGGGTGGCCGAAGAATGGATATGGTGAAATTTCCTCTTCCCTCTCCTGAAATACGACCGATTCTTCTGCCCGCCGAGGCGGATTTTTGCATAGTCGGAGTTGTCGATCCCACCAGACTGCTTCCTGAAGGCCCTTTCGGGGATCATCTTGGATATTACAGCCTCACTCACAATTTTCCTGTCATGAAAGTAGAGGCAGTTTACCACCGGACAAACGCTATTTGGCCATTTACAGTTGTTGGAAGACCCCCTCAGGAAGACACGGCCTTTGGCGAATTGATTCATGAATTAACAGGCCCCGTTCTTCCTACGGTCATTCCAGGCATACATGCTGTAAACGCTGTGGATGCCGCTGGTGTTCATCCATTGTTACTCGCTATTGGAAGCGAGAGATATACACCCTACAACGCAATTGAAAGGCCGCAGGAATTATTGACCTCTGCCAATGCGATTCTAGGTCAGGGACAACTTTCTTTGGCAAAATTTTTACTAATAGTCGCCAAGGAAGATAACCCTGAACTCAATATCAAAGATATCCCGATGTTCTTGAAGCATTTGCTTGAAAGAATTGACTTTGAAAATGACTTGCATTTTTACACCCATACAACCATGGATACCCTCGACTACAGCGGTACTGGCATAAATGTTGGTTCCAAGGTGGTGTTTGCCGCCGCGGGACCTGTTCGTAGGACGCTACCGACCACAATCCCTGAAAACCTCAATTTACCCCCAGGATTTGGAACGCCCAGGATTTGCCTGCCGGGAATCCTAGCAATCAAATCCCCGCCTTACATTTCATCCCAAAACATCGATGCCCTTAAATTTTGTGAAGAGTATAAACCATTTGATAAGATTAATGAATTCCCCATGATTTTACTGGTTGACGACAGTGATTTCACAAGTTTCAGCCTTAGAAATTTTCTCTGGACGGTTTTCACCAAGACTAACCCTGCCGTAAACATCCATGGAATAGGCTCAAACATCCAGGATAAACATTGGGGATGCAAAGGTTCATTGGTAATTGATGCGCGCAGCAAGCCTCATCATGCGCCTGCATTGGTGGAGAATCCTGAAGTGGAAAAAATGGTGGATTCACTGGGGGCTAAAGGGGGCCCGCTTCATGGAATCATTTAATTGGAAAATAAAAATCATGGCTTTTTTGGCGCTGGCTTGGGTGCTCCACCTTTGATCGCCTCCAAAGCACCATTTGCAGCTTGCTTTACTGGTTCGTATAAATCTTTTTTGGCAGCAAGCTTTGAAAGGGGTTCTTTGGCTTCCCTGGCCTCCACATTCAAGCTTCCCAAAGTCAAACATGCATTATAAACAACCCAGTTGTCTTTATCATCTAACAAATCAATCAAATCGGGCACTGTAGGTTTTGCCAAGGCGCCAATCACGCTTATGGCCCTCATGGCTTCTAATTTTACTTGAACATCACTTTGTTTAAGCATTCTTCCTATGAATTGAATATGTGTGGAAGCTGTTAGGATATCTTGATTTGCAAGCCCCACTTTTGCCCAAATAGCAAAAATTTTATCATTACCGTTTGAGAGTTCAGTCAAGGCCTTGTCCACAGCGGAAGAAACCAAGGGATTATTGGGTTTTCCCAGAAGTGCAATCGCGGTTATTCCCGCATAGCGAACTGGAATCGCAGGGTCTTTCAATGCATTCACTGCAGCACTGACAGCTTTCACATCAGGCCCGGATGTTTTATCCATTCCAAATTTCACCAAGGCTATCAAGGCGGCTTTTCTAACTTCATAGGAATTTGGATACTTTGATGCTTCCACCAATGCACTGATAGTTTTTCTGGCATCCACAGGATCAAATCTTTGCAAAGCATTTATCGCAAGATAACGAACCTGTGCCTGGGGATCCTCTTGAACCCTTTTAGCCAAGGCATCCACAGTTCGAGTTACATCCTTGTCCAGAATTTCAAGCACGCTTAAAGCCATTACAGCCTTCACTCGAACTCCCGCGTCCGGGTCGAGGCACCTATCTATAACTGCAGGTATCGCTTCTGATGTGGAGGAACCATAATTTGGAATCGCAACAAGTGCAAAATCACGAACACTGGCATCCTTACTTGTTAAATCCTGCACCCATGATTTTAGGGATTTCACAGGAATTTTAGGCGCATTATCATTTTTATTACCACCTTCTTGCGCCCAGGAATTTACCCCCATAAAAATCATTATGGTCAATGACACCTGCATAATTCCTTTGTGCATGACTTTGATCCCAATACTCTAGGTTTTGAAAACTATTCATGAATAATAACAAGAATTCACAATAGTTTTGCGCATTGTAAGAACGGTTTTCATATATCTTCTTGCAGAATTGGATTTTTATTGCAAAAATAGTTATGATTAATCCTTCCGTGAGGTTTTTGACAACCCTTATTATTTAAAATTTGAATACCTCAAACATATGAAACACCACATACTGCTTTGCTTGATTACTAACGCAATCATATTACCACAAAGTATTAATGCTGCTGAAGATAAAACCAAAGCTTCGACACAAGTTAGTTACTTCAAGGATATAAGGCCCATATTTCAACAAAACTGCCAAGGGTGTCACCAACCTGCAAAAAAACAAGGCAGTTACATGATGATTGATTTTCCCTCTTTGTTTTTAAAAGGAGATAGGGATAAAGACCAGATTATTCCCGGTGACCCTGTAAAGAGCAATCTTTTTCAGGTTGTGATAGCGCATGGAGATCAAAAAGCAGAGATGCCCAAAGGCAAAGATCCATTAAACAAGGACCAAACAGAGCTTATCAAAAAATGGATAATCGAGGGCGCCAAGGATGATTCTCCCAAATCCGTCAAAAAACTAGTGGACCCTGAACATCCCCCTTTATATTCCCTACCACCAGTGATTACTTCGATTGATTTTTCCCCCGATGGACAACTTTTAGCAGTTGCAGGCTATCATGAAATCATTTTGCACAAGGCCGATGGTTCGGGGATTGTGGGCAGACTCATAGGCTTGGCAGAAAGAATTGAATCCCTTGCGTTTTCCCCAGATGGAAAACAAATCGCCGCCGCCGCCGGTTCTCCCGGCAGGTTCGGCGAAATCCAAATCTGGGATGTCTCGAAGAAAAAGCTCGCCTTATCAGTTCCATCAACTTTTGACACCTTATACGGTGTAAGCTGGTCGCCTGATGGCTCAAAAATCGCGTTTGGTTGCGCAGACAACACTGTCAGAGCCATCGATTCCACCAATGGAAAGCAGATACTTTACCAAGGTGCCCACACTGATTGGGTTTTAGGCACCGCATTTTCACGGGATGGGCTTTTTCTTGCTTCAATCAGCCGTGATCGCTCCATGAAACTAACTGAAATCGCCACCCAGCGATTCATAGACAACATCACCAGTATTACTCCCGGCGCGCTCAAAGGTGGACTTCAAACTGTTTCTCTAAGACCGAGAAAAGACAAAACAATGGTGAAGGGTGCAGAAGGAACGGATACCGCTGAAAAAGTATTTGAAGAACTCCTGATAGGTGGATCTGATGGGGTTCCAAGGCTCTACAAAATGCACCGGGTGACAAAGAGGGTCATTGGTGACGATGCTAATAAAGTTCGTGAATATGAATCCATGCAAGGGCGAATATATGCCACATGCTTTGATAAAAACGGGGCTATTTTTGCCGCTGGAAGCAGCCTTGATGGCAAAGGTTTCATCAAGATTTATCAAGCTGAGGATGGCAAAGTGATTTCACGAATTGAATCCGGACTTAACCCGGTTTACACCATTGCCTTTTCACCTGACGGTTCAAAAATCGCCACCGCTGGTTTTGATGGCACAATAAAAATATTCAAAATCCCCTCTGGTGAAAAAGAAAAAGACTTCATTCCAGTACCCATTACCATCAGTAAAAATTAACCAAATATTCAATGCCCGCATTCTGGAGAATTCAAATGGCTATTCGCATCAAAAACATCAAGATCTTGGGTGACTTTATGCTTGCGATCTGTTTTTGCACCATTTTTAGCTTTAATAACACCTATTCCCAAGAGTCTGAAAAGCTCCCGAATGGTGTTAAAATCGAAAAAATTGTAGTATACCCCTCCAATATCAATCTGAATGGGCCATTCTCCTATTCCCAGATATTGCTAACCGGTATTTTAAGCTCGGGGGAAAACGCCGATCTGACCCGACTTGCTAAATGGGCAGTGCCAGAAGACCTCGTGAAAATCTCCCCATCTGGTATTATTTCAGCTTTGAAAGATGGCTCTGGAGTTGTGACTGCCACCTATGCAGGCCTGACTGTTTCCGCACCCATCAAAATTTCCCAGACTAAAAGTCAGGTTCCCACTAGTTTCATCAATGATGTCATGCCACTGCTTTCTAGAACCGGATGTAATCAGGGCACATGCCATGGATCCGCTGAAGGTAAAAATGGCTTTAAATTAAGCCTCAGGGGCTATGACTCCCTGTTTGATCATCGTGCCCTTACTGATGACTTGGAAGGACGAAGATTTAATCGTGCTGCGCCAGATTCTAGTCTGATGCTTTTGAAGGCTACCGGACAAACTCCTCATGCGGGTGGAGCATTAATTCAACCAGGTGACAGGACTTACGAAATATTGCGCAAATGGATTGCTGAGGGAGTGAAATATGATCCTTCTACCC
The DNA here is from genome assembly GCA_005786805.1 of Planctomycetia bacterium. Lineage (GTDB taxonomy): Bacteria > Planctomycetota > Planctomycetia > Gemmatales > Gemmataceae > UBA969. The sequence goes on from SYCV01000048.1 coordinate 19,437, forward strand.
CAAAGGTCTCACGAATCGAGGTTTTCCCAAAAGACTTCGTCCTTCCACTTCCTGGGATGAAGCAACAAATGCTTGTGACTGCTTTTTATCCAGACAATTCAAGCAGGGATGTCACGGCCGAGGCATTTCTCGAAAGTAGCAACATTGAGGCGGCATTGGTTGAAAAAAACGGGGTTGTGCAAGGTTTGCGAAGGGGCGAGGCAACTGTACTCGCGAGATTTGAGGGCAATTATGCCGCTTCAACCTTCATCATTATGGGCGACCGCAAGGATTTCAAATGGGTTCCCCAGATTGAAAATAATTTCATAGATAACCTGGTCTATGAAAAACTGCGTTCCATAAAAGTACTCCCGAGCGGTTTATCAAGTGACTCCGAATTTCTGCGCAGGGTCACATTGGACCTAACCGGACTACCCCCGACTGCTGAAACTGTAAAAGCATTTCTTGCCGATAAACGGGAAACCAAGATAAAGCGTGATGAAATGATTGACAAGCTTGTTGGTTCGCCCGATTACATTGAGCATTGGACAAATAAATGGGCTGACCTTTTGCAGGTGAATAAATTATTTTTGGGTGATCAGGGTGCCACTAAACTCAATGGATATATTCGGGAATCCGTGGCCAATAACAAGCCATATAACAAATTCGCTAGCGAAATCCTGACAAGCACGGGTTCAAACTTGGAGAATCCTGCCGCAAGTTACTTCAAGATATTAAGAGACCCTACCGCTGCAGCCGAGAACAGCACCCATTTATTTTTAGGTGTGAGAGTTAATTGCAATAAATGTCACGATCACCCATTTGAAAAATGGACCCAGGACCAATACTACCAAATAGCCGCATATTTCGCGCAAATCTCAAGGGTTGAAGACCAAAAGTACAAAGGCCAGAAAGTTGGAGGAAGTGCGGTGGAAGGGGCGCAACCTCTGGTTGAGGTGATCCAAGATGCAAAATCTGGTGAAATGAAACATGAACGAACAGGATTGGTTACTCCTCCTCAATTTCCATTTCCCTTAAAAGATAAGGCACCCGAAAATTCAACCAGAAGACAGCAGCTTGCCCATTGGATAACTTCCAAGGAAAACCCATACTTCGCAAGAAGTTTTGTAAACAGGCAATGGGCTTACCTGATGGGTGTCGGGTTGATCGAACCCATTGATGACATCCGTGCGGGAAACCCATCCTCAAACCCAAAACTCTTGGAAAAGCTCACCGCTGAATTCATCCAAAACGATTTTAACATTCAGCATATTGTTAAACTTATTTGCAAATCACGCACCTATCAGCTTTCTGTTCAAACCAATGAATGGAACAAGGATGATGAATCAAATTTCTCCCACGCACTTGCGAGAAGGCTTCCAGCGGAGGTGCTATTTGATTCAATCCATCGCGCCACCGGTTCAACATCACGACTTCCCAACCTACCTGCCGGCAGCAGGGCCGCGCAAATGGTGGATGCCTCCACGGATGTAGGAGGTGGATTTTTCCAATTGTTTGGAAAACCCCCGCGCCAAAGTGCTTGCGAATGTGAAAGATCTTCCACCATGATGCTTGGGCCCGTCTTAAGTCTTGTGAATGGCCCAGTCATTGGTGACGCAGTAAGAGACCCGAATAATCTTATTTCCAAGCTTTTATCCTCCCAAAAAGACGACAAAAAACTTATTGAGGAATTGTTTTTGAGCATTGTAAATCGACCTCCTACCGACTCAGAAATAATTGCAGGCCTGAAAGCTCTCAAGGATGGAGAACCGGAATTTCAACCAATGGTTGAAGAATTCCAACGAAGATCTGAGGCTCTGGAAATTCACAAAAAAAGCGAGGCGCAACGAATGGCACAGTGGGAAAAATCCTACACCAAGGTTGCCGAATGGGAAAACATCAAGAACAACACTGCATCCGCAAAATCTGCCGCAAAATTCACCAAATTGGATGATGGCAGTTTTCTTGCAAGCGGAGCAAACCCACCTCAGGAAACTTTGACTATTAAAATACCCTTGGAAAAACAATCTTGGACCGGCATCTTGCTTGAAGTCCTACCACACGAAAGTCTCCCATCCAAAGGACCTGGCAGGTCACAAAATGGAAATTTTGTTATCAACGAGTTCAAGGCCTCTTTCAATTCCGAAGGCCAAAAGCCCACTCCCATACCCCTAACCAATCCCAAAGCGACCTTTAATCAAGCTAGTTTTCCAATTGCTAACGCAATTGACAACAATCCAACCACGGGATGGGCGATCTCCCCCGAAACTGGAAAAGCCCAATCCGCATATTTTCAAATCCAAAACCCTGCACTATTCAAGGAAAAAGGAGAACTCACCCTGACTCTTGTCCAAAATTTCGGCACCCAGCACACCTTGGGAAGATTCAGGATATCCCTCACTAAATCCCCTGGTCAAATTCAGCCTTTCGGCGCTGAATCTGAACTCGTAAAAATTCTTCAAATAGATCCTGCAAAACGAACCCCCGCCCAGATAAACAACGTGGTTTCAGCGTTTAGGGCACAGGATGCGGAATTAATTCGATTACAAAACAACCTTTCATCTTTCGGAAAACCCATTGATAAAAGGCAGATTGGTGCCCAAGATTTAGTCTGGGCCTTGCTAAACTCAAAGGCTTTTCAATTTAATCACTAAATCTTTGGGATCGTCATGAAAAACGAAAATCAATCATCTGCTTTTCGTAACCTTGATTCTATGGCCAGGCATTTAGTAGACTGTTTGAACAAGAAGTAAATTAAAAATTGCGAATACTATTGTCATGGCAAGAAAATGGATTGTTAGACACGGATCTATGCGATTGATGGGAGAGTTCGATCCCGTTCAATCAACTTATGCCAAGGGTTCAAAAGTAATCCTCGAAACACCCCGTGGACTTGAAACAGGAGAGATACTCTGTGAATCCAATGAAGAAACCCTTAAATGGATATTAGAACCCACAACGGGTAAAATCATCCGCGAAATCACACCGCAGGACTCCCTCAAAATCGAACAGAATAAAAAGTTAGAAGCCAAAGCTTTGGAAACATGCGCGCGATTTTCAGCGAAAAGAGGTCTTCAGCTCGCAATGGTCGATGTTGAAGCACTATTCGGCTCTGAAAGAATTATTTTTTATTACCTTTCTGAAATCAGGATCGATTTCAGGGAACTTGTTAAGGATCTTGCGAGGGAGTTTCAAACCCGTATTGAAATGAGGCAGATAGGAATTAGGGATGAGGCAAAACTCCTTGCTGATTTTGGAGATTGCGGAAAGCCAGTTTGCTGCAATTCGCATATGATTGAGATGCCACCGGTTTCAATGAAAATGGCACGCATGCAAAAAGCCACCCTCGACCCTGCAAAAATATCAGGAAGATGTGGCAGATTGAAATGCTGCCTAAGGTTTGAACAAGATGTGTATGATGATCATCAAATTGATCTCCCGGAACCGGGTTCATTGATTACCACACAAAAAGGCAAGGGAAGGGTTTTGGCCCAGGAAATTCTCTCCCGAAGACTACTGGTGGAATTTGAAGATGGGCGTAAAATATCAATTTTACACTCTGAAGTCCTCGATGTTTCCTCTAACTAAACACCAACGGAACGATTGAAAGTCATGGGTTCTTATCATCCAAAAATCCACGAGATCATAAAAAAAGACCCAAGGTTTCCTTATGAAGCTTATGAGTTTCTTTTTCAGTCTCTAGCCTTCACGCAAAAAATGTTAGGCAAAATAAAACCTCCTGAAGGCCAGGAGCCTGCCACTGAACACCATGTATCCGGAAGACAATTGGTCGAAGGAATCAAAAGATTCGCCCTTGATGAGTTTGGCCTTATGGCCAGATGTGTTTTCAATCAGTGGGGAATCAAAAAAACCGGTGATTTTGGTGCGATGGTCTTCAATCTGGTGGAGATTGGCCTAATGAGCAAGACTGAGAATGACTCCATGGAAGATTTTGAAGATATATTCGACATGGATAATGGACTTATGAACGATTATGTTATCTCTCCAAAACATGAAAATGAGAAATCAAGATGAAGTCCAATCGTCTTAGGCTTTTTCTTTCTCTATTTCTTTTTTTATCATGGATAGGTTATTTGGGCCTTCTTGTCGCAAGCACCACCCGTGGACAGGATGGCAAACCAATCCGCTTGTCACAACCACAATTTTTAACATCCAGCCTCGACTTGGTGGTAACCATTGATCCACTGGGAAATAATGTTGTTTCTGAAGTTCTTTATTCAAATTTTAATGAGAAAACACCCAAGGTTGGTAATCCTGTCTTGATTGAAAACCTTGATTTTTCTGAGATCAAAAACACCGAATTTAAAAGTTGGCTGGTTCCATTGATCAGCAAAGATAGGGGAAAAACTTTTGAGATCGCATCCCTACCCCCGTCACCAGGTTTTTCAGGCGGAACCACCAAAATCTATCCAGCTTTAACAGGAGTTTTGAAACAATACAAAAAAATAGCCAAACCATAAATCCCTTCAAAATCGTTTATATTTCCAAAAAAACAATGGTATTATGGCTAGTAATGCAGTTTTCATCTTGCCTTAAGGCAATAGCTGGCCTATATTTACTTTTCTCCAAGGCTAGCCATGCTAGCGTAGCTCAATGGCAGAGCACTGGTTTTGTAAACCAGCGGTTGTGGGTTCAAGTCCCACCGCTAGCTCTGTAGGGGCAGTTGTAAGATAGCTTTGTTGAGAATTTTGCAGGGATTGGAAAGTTTTAAGTTTTAGCGCCTGCAGAGAATGAACATGGGTGAGTGTTTCTCTGTTTTTTAGGCGGAAAATCGGCCGGGTAGATGGCCGAGCGGCCAATGGCAACAGACTGTAAATCTGTCGGACTTTGTCCTACGGGGGTTCGAATCCCTCTCTACCCAATGGGATTTCTGTAAGATTATTCTGCCATGCGGGTGTAGCTCAATGGCAGAGCACCTGCCTTCCACGCAGGCTATGGGAGTTCGATTCTCCTCACCCGCTTTTAGTGGTCTTTTTAAAGGCCACTACGCTGCTGTAGCTCAGTGGTAGAGCAC
>SYCV01000005.1 GCA_005786805.1 Planctomycetia bacterium
CAGGCTCAGCCACCGGGATTTGGTCCCCTTAGTAGTTTCCCCGTTCTGGTCCCTGAGCTTGCCGAAGGGTGTATTAGAAAATAAAAATCCCTGGCTTCGACAGGCTCAGCCACCGGGATTTGGTCTCTGAACTTGCCGAAGGGTGGCAAGAATGCTTAAAATTGCACTCATCGAATACGGTTCAATTTCCTCAAAAATTATCGCAAGATCTTTCCATGTCAAAAATCAAAAAAGTATTTTCAATCGTCATTATGTTTTTTTTGTTTTGTTTATTCTCAATGATGGCACAGGAAATTAAACCCACAAACCTCGAGTTGATCGATCTTGGTAAAAATGTGAAGCTTGAGATGGTTTTAATTCAGCCGGGCACTTTCAAAATGGGATCCAAAAAAAACGATAAAGATCACCGAGAGGATGAAACCCTTCATGAAGTCACACTAACAAAACCATTTTACCTTGGAAAATATGAGGTCACTCAGGAGCAGTGGGAAGCGGTGATGGGTGATAATCCCAGTTTTGCCAAAGGGGCAAAATTACCCGCCAATGGGATTTCATGGGATAAGTGTGGGGAATTTGTCAAGAAGTTGAATGCGAAAACAAATCATGTTTTCAGATTACCAACCGAGGCGGAGTGGGAGTATGCGTGCAGGGCTGGAACGACGACCGCCTATTCCTTTGGTGATGAAATCACTCCAAAAGATTTCAATTATGATGAATCAAAAATTGGCAAACCAGTTGTGATTGGAAGCTACAAGCCAAATGCATTCGGCTTATACGATATGCATGGGAATGTATGGGAGTGGTGCGAGGATTGGCACGGATATTATCCAGCAGGGCCGGTGACAGACCCCAAAGGGCCAGCTACCGGAGAGTATCGGATAATCCGGAGCGGATCTTTTTATTTCAGTGGAACCATGGCTCGCTCCGCAACACGGTATGGCTATTCGCCTACCGATAAATATAGTTTCATCGGGTTTCGTCTGGCTAAATCAAAATAGTAGTTGAATCGTGGTAGCCATGAAAAAGACCGGCTGGCTTACCAATAATTATTTCTGATGTGCTTGAAGGGGCACGAAAACCTGTCACTGGTTTTATTTTATATTCTTTAATAATCTTGATGAGCTGTATTAAATGATTTTTGTAAATAAATTTTCTTATTATTTCGCCTGCAGTCTTGTTTTTAAGATTGGACATAAGGATTTTATCAGACTTAAAAGTACAATCCGTTTTTTAAGCAAATGAGTCATTAATATTTCATTTTTGTAAATTGAAATTCGGTTATGGGTTGTTCATAATTAATCTAATATCCATAAGGGAATAAGTCTTCTGATGTTATCATGTTAATAATCAATGATTTGGTCTAATTAAGAGCGGAAGGTGTTTTTATTTGGAGTTTAGCACGGTGAGTTTATTTGGTTTTTTAAAGTGTTTTTCTCGTTCTGTTTCCGGCGATTTTCAGTGCATTCGTGGAGTTCGGGTGCGACTGGCGCTGGAAGAATTGGAGAGTCGGTTGACACCGTCAGCCTACACCGATAACCAAGTGGTCAACCAGTACCGGATTTTTCTGAACCGGTTGCCGGAGGCGCCTGCTTTGGCGGCTTGGAGCGGTGCGCTGGAATCTGGCCAGATCAATGTTGGGCAGATGGTGGATCAGATTCTGCATTCCCCCGAGTTCGCAGAGAGAACCTTGACAGGATCTTATGCCGAATTTTTTGGCCGCTTGCCTGAACAATCGGGTCTTTCGGGCCATGTGCGGGCACTCCAGAGTGGAGTTCCAGTCTTGCAGGTAACCGCGGCGATGCTTGGCTCCAATGAATATTTCGCCTGGCAGGGCAATGATAATCGTGCGTTTTTGGAGAGCCTCTACACCGGTGTTCTTGGCCGTCAATCGGATACCGCGGGTATGCAGGGCCATCGTTCCGCATTGGAAGGCGGAGCGTCTCGGTCTGATGTGGCGCTAGCTTTCCTTGCCAGTCTGGAAAATGGCTATAAGGAAGCTGGCAAAGCTTTCCAGGAGATTCTTGGTCGCCATGGAACTGCCGGAGAATTGGATTCATGGGCGCGGGTACTGGTAAGCAAGGATGGTGGTTACACCACTCTTTGGGCATCCATTGCCGGTTCTCCTGAGGGAACCCAGTTTCTCGGTCTGTTGCAGCGCGATACACCCACACTGGCACCGGCCAACCCCTTCATGGGACCGCCCGGTACAGCCACCATGCACGCAAACGCAGTTTCTTCCAACACCACCACCAATCCGGGCCCGGGTTCCGGTTCCGTGATGCAAATTAGCACGCCAAACAACCAGAATTACAACGCAGTTTTCCCGACCATACTGATGGGTTCGGATGGTTTGATCGTCGCGGTTGGAACCAATTTGTTAAACCAGACGCCTTATGTTTACCTCTTGAATCCCGACACATTGGTAGAGTTGGCCACCCCGATGAAACTTTTCAAATCATCGATAAGTGACCTTGCAGGTGGCATATATTCTTACTTGGATAATCAGGATCGGCTGGTACTCGTCAACGCCGAAGGTAGCTTGTTGCGCATATCGCACACCCAACAGTCAGATGGCACCTGGGTACTGAATGTTGATTCATCAGTTTCAATTGGATTTCCGGATGTGGTGGGCCTGGTACCGGACTATCATGGTCGGGTATGGTTCGCTACCGCGCAGGGCACCACAACCGGCGCAGGTGCCGTCGTGGGCTTTAACGATCCCGCCACTGGAAAGACATTCTCTTATACCCTGCCTGCTGGCGAACAGGTGGCAAATAGCATCTCATCTTCCCCGATTGGCGTGGCTGTGGCATCCACTTCGGCACTCTACCTTTTCAAGGCGGGTGCCGATGGGCCGGTATTACTATGGCGAAAAGCTTATGACAACGGTCCGGCTCGTAAGCCTGGTCAATTGAGTTGGGGAACTGGGGCCACTCCCGTCTTTTTCGGACCAACAACGGGATTTGATTATATTACAATCACCGATAACGCCTCGCCCCAGGAAAACATCCTGGTGTTCCGTGCGATCGATGGGAAATTGATCGGTTCTGTACCATTCCTTACCGCGGGTGTTAACAGTGGCAACGAGGATGCCGCCATCGCGGTAGGCAACAGCATTTATTACCCGAGTACCTACGGATATCCATATCCCCCCTCGGCTGAAAGTGGTCCGAGTGTTCCCACCACAGCTCCATTTGTGGGCGGGATGCAACGTGTGGACGTGTTGCCGGAGGGAAGTGGCTTGAAAACAATTTGGGCAAACCAAAGTCTTCCTTCGGCTGCAGAACCGCGTCTCTCCCTGGCTGACAATCTGATCTACACCATAGGCCTGAATACCACCACCGGTGTATACAGCCTGACTACGATCGACTCATCGAATGGAAATCCGCTTAGCAGCACTAATATCGGGTCATCCATAAGCGATAATCCATTGCAAATGGTCAGTATGATCAGTCCAAATGGGGTATTATATCAAGGCACTGAAAGAGGAATGATTCGTTTTCAGGCTGCCGGGAGTTGACCGCTAGAATTGGCGTCGCGGGTTTCAGATCTTTCAAGTCATTCCGGTCAACTATCCTAAATACTACTATTTTTACTATCTCAAAAATATATTAATTTACAATAGGGTGATATATTAAATCGCTTTATTAAGGGTTTGCGTGGAATCAGGCGCAATTGAAATTTTGGAACGATGGCCTCACCTTTCCACATCGCAAATAGACGCAATACTTCGCATAGTTCGGGAAGGTCTATAAAATGGTTTTAAATGCGATATTCCATCCGGGGGTTTTGTTGGGTCAATGATTCATCTGATGATGTTAGGTTGGCGGGAGCAATTTAGATCATTAACTATGCTCATATTAGTAATATGCCTTTCATATTGCGCGTCGAAGTTGTTTATATTGGATGAAATTTTTTCTTTTTAAAATTATCAGACACTACCAATGAAATATTAAGCCACTTTAATCATTAAAACATGCCAATAATCTCGATCAGTATTATCTATTATTGATCTTCAACTTCCTTGTTTCCTGTTGGAAAGTATCGTATCCTCGCATAAAGTTTTCTTAGTTGTTTATTTGGTTCAAGAAATGGCAATGATTAAATCACCTCCTGGCAAATTATATCTAAAACCCAAAACCATTTATTTAAACTTGCTTATTAACACATGATCGTTTGCAGGAGAGCCTAATGCAAAATGACGATTCGATGTTTCGAAACCTCCGTGAATCTTCTCCTCTTTCCACCACATCAAGTCTGATTGAAAATCTACAACTTGGTTCCCGGGAACGCTGGGAATCGTTTGTTTTGCTTTATTCACCTTTGCTTCGTTTCTGGATTCGCAGGGAAAAGATTGCTCCCGCAGCCGAGGATGATGTCCTACAGGAAACCCTGCGTTCTGTTTTCAGCGGAATAGGCCAATTCACAAAAGATTCGCACTGCGGTACCTTTCGGGGCTGGCTGAGAACGATTGTGAAACGTAGAACTGTGGATCATTTTCGGGCCCAACCTGTGGAGGCAATTGCCAGCCAGTCCTCACTGGAAGCAATCCCGGTTCTCGCGCAAAAAGACCCTGCAGACATTCAAAGCGAAGAGCAGGCGCTAACAGACCTTAAGGCGCGAGCCTTGGAACTGGTACGGCAATCCACTTCCGAAAAAACTTGGCAAATGTTTTGGTTGAATCTGGTGGAAGGGGTGCCAACTTCTGAACTGGCCAAAAAATTCGATGTCTCTCCCGCTGCGGTGCGGATGGCAAAAGCGAGAGTGCTCAGCCGACTCCGTGAACTGATGGGTGACGATTTCAATGAAATTTCCTGAATGTTACGCATTGCTGATATGTATGGATAAAGTCTTTTTTGGTCCGATTAGTTACTTAGGTCAGCCAAACCAATGATTCCAAAGTCCATTTGCCCTGCTGATGACAAACTAGCCCGGATGGTGGCTGGCAAATTACCCACGGATCATTTTGAATCCCTTTGCTTCCATGTTGAATCCTGTCCCAGATGCCAGGGTTTACTTGCCCAGCTTGAAGTTGAACCAGATGGATTTATCCGCTCTCTTACTGGCATAACGGAAGCTGATCTGGCGAATGCTCGTATTGAAATGGAATTGAAGTCCAAATTCGAATCTACTCGACTGTTTGATTACCTATCCAATATACCTGAGGCAAAAAGTAATCGACCAACTCTTCAACCTCCTTGTCAACTCGGCCCTTACGAAGTGCAAAAGCTTATTGCGAAAGGGGGCATGGGAGAAGTGTACGAGGCTAAGCATCTTCGCCTTAATCGCCCGGTTGCACTTAAGGTTATCCGGGGTTATCGCCAAGATGATCCGGCATCCGAAGGCTATTTCCTCAGGGAAATGGCGAATGCTGGCAAACTCGATCACCCAAATCTAGTCCGAGCTTATGATGCTTGGGAAGCGGATGGTTGCCTTTACATGGCTTTCGAGTTGCTTGATGGTCAATCGCTTCAAAACCATTTCGCAAAGGGAAATTCCCGCACTCTTGTGGATGCGCTCGATGCGATTCTCGGGACTTGCAGGGCTCTGGAATACCTTCATAGTCAGGGATTGGTTCATTGCGATATCAAGCCTTCCAATGTCATTCGGCTTTCTGATGGGTCGATCAAACTCATTGATTTCGGATTGGCAATGGACATGGCATTGCCTCATTCGCCAAATGGGTCAGGAACCAAGGGGTATATGGCTCCCGAACAGCAAGCTAAGGGTGGCCTTGTGGACCAGCGGGCGGATATTTACTCCCTTGGATGCCTTTTGAAATTTATGTTAACTGGATTCGTTGATACAGATTCTCAAGGCTCGAAAAATGCTGAAGCCAAGGAGTTAATCGCCATTGCAGAACGCATGACCCAAGATGCACCGGAAAAGCGTTACCAATCCGTGACAGAAGTCCGAGTTCTTCTTGAGAACCTCCAGAAAAAAGCGCGCAGCAAAGGAAATATTTCCTGGAAGGTTGTAATCGTGCTTGCATTGGTAGGTTTTTTGGCCGCAGGCATAACCCAAATGTATGCACCTTGGGATTTTCGGAGTGAAGACAAAGAGCATGCCAAAGCCCGGATTTTAAAGGATTTGAGGCAGGGATTTAAAAGCCCGGTTCCCATGAAAATGGTAGACATCCCGGCTGGTAATTTTGTCATGGGTGCATGTGAAGGAGATTTAGAGGCTCGACCCGATGAACTGCCTTGCAGAACCATCACATTTTCCAAGCCATTTCAAATGGGCGTTTACGAGGTAACGGTGGCCCAGTTTTTGGAATTTGTGGAAGCTCAGGGGTACAAACCTCAAGCGGAGTCATCTGGTTTTGGGAGATGGAAGGCAAGCACAGCTTCAAGCTGGGGAATTCAAAATCCGAATTTGGACTGGTTTTCGCCGGGCTACCCGGTTGCCGCTGATCTCCCAGTCACGATGGTGAGTTACGAGGACGCATTGGCTTTCTGTGCATGGTTAAGCAAGCGGGATGGCAAAAATTACCGATTGCCCACGGAGGCTGAATGGGAATATGCCTGTCGGGCTGGTTCCACAGATATTTTCCCCTTCCCCTTTGAATTCCGCGATTCCTATTGCTGGTCTATTTGGAATACAAAAAAGACGGTTTGCCCCCGTCCAGTGGGTACCCGGCAGCCAAACCCCTGGGGCTTGTTCGACATGGGAGGGAATGCGCGGGAATGGTGCCTTGATTGGTATGGCGAAAAGGCCTATTCACTTTCCCAAAAAGATTTTCCTCAGGGGCCATCCAATGGCAACTTTCGTGTGATTCGAGGGGGCTGTTTCATTGACATGAATAGTTTTCTGCGATCCTCACGCCGTGGTTTCCTCGCTCCAGACCAGGTTTTGAATAATCAGGGTTTCCGGGTGGTTGCTGAAGGAAATTAAATTCTTTGGCGTCTTAATATTAGAAATTCTTGTTACGCATCCACGATATATCCAATGCTGGGTGAAATATGCCCAGCTACCGGCATCGCCCAGCCGGTAACTTGTCTTTTTGTGTTTTTAGAATTCAGCCTTTGCAATTGGTAAACGCTAAGTTTCAGCAAAAAAGTGGATCGGTTTTCATATGAACATAGACTATTACCACATTCTTGGGGTCAGTCCTTCTGCTGATTTAGATACCATAAAAAAGGCGTTCCGCCAGAAGGTGATGGAATGTCACCCCGACCGTGGCGGTTCCCATGAGCAAATGATCTTGGTTAACGAAGCTTGGGAAATACTTTCGAATCCTGAATTTCGGAAACATTACGATTCGGCTCGGAATCGACCCGGGGCTCTTGCAGAGCAAAAAATCGCTGAAGCCGATGCCCTGACTGCTCGGCAGCGTGCTGGAAACTACCCACCTCAATGGAAGGATGTAGAGTCTTGGCTCAATGATATTTTTAAGGATTTTGTAAACACCAAGTATGGGAGCTCAAAAATACCCGACTTCTCATACGGCTCCTTTTATTCTTTCCCGACCGCAGGCGATTCGATTTCGGGTTGGCTTTTTATCCTGATTGGTGCGACTCTGGTATTCTTTGGTGGCGTCTACTTCATGGATAACCACGTTTGGGGCAAAGAACTAAGTAGTTGGATAAGTAGTAATGGTAAGTTTTTTAAGCATCCTATCATTATTATTCCGCTTTTATTGGCACCTTTATGGGTTGGTGCATGGGTTGGGGTATGGCTCCATATGTTGGTAACCGAAGTAATGAAAAATTCAGTCAATGAGCAATCAAATAAAGCACAAACCGAACCACCTGCGGGATCGAATTCAGGGAAAAAGGTCATAGCCTGCGACAAGTGTGGGCAAAAGCTCCGGGTACCGTCCATGCAAACCGAACTATGGGTCACCTGTCGATCTTGTGGCCACAAGTTTGCGTGTCCGCCTACCTGAATTGGTAACGCCCCTTAGCTATTCCCTAAACCTGTATGATTGCATTCATTTATCCCTTTGTGGCTACCTCGCCCCAGACCAAGTTTTGAATAATCAGGGATTCCGGGTGGTGGTTGAATAATTGGAGTAAAAAAATGTCCCACCGTGTTACGCCTCTGCGATATATGGAATAGAACTCTTTTTAAAAGTAAATTTTGGGAAAGGGGAACCAAAATGGGGAAAAAATTCTTTTTTGCACTGGTTGCCATTTGCATGCTATCCCAAACCGGGTGTGCACCGGTGGTTAAAGGTGTTTTTTCATTCCTTAAGAATCTTGTTGGATTTGCCGACGATGTGGCCAGACCGGTAATCAAAAAGAATGGTGCCCAAATCGGTGTAATGGCTGTTCGGTTAGCTGTTTTAGAAAAGGACAAATTGTTAGAAGCGATTGAGGAGGCTCGTCAAGTAACTGAAAAAGTTGGCGATTTAATTAGACGTATACCTCAAAGTGTTTCCAATGGGCCAAGGTTTATTAAAGAAAAATTCGATCGCAACGAAGCTGAGTTAAATAACCAGATAAAAACTATAGACAAAATTATCAATTCCGAGCAGGCCTGCAAAAAAACTCGGGAACGCATTGAAGAAATTACGCGGGAAAATGAAGTTATCGCCCGCTTTGTCGAGAGAATGGGATAAAACAAAACATGACCAAACCAAATGTAAAAACACACGATTATTCAACTCATGAAGGGGGACGCGAATGCCTTCGAATGTTGATCGTATTTTTAATCATATTGGCTGTTTTATTTTTGATTAGCAGTCTTTTTTTCTCGATTCCTGAGGGGGTGCAGTTGGCGCTTGAACTCGAAGCAGAACTTCAACCTGGCTGGAAAACAGGGCTTGAAGGGGGAGGCACGCTAGTTTTGTTGGTTTTGTTGATTTGGGCTTGTGTTGATTTATGGCGTTTTCGCAAGGAAGGCATTCCTAAACTTGCTGCGGTGGTATTTATGCCGTATTTCATGATTCAATTCTCTTCAACCGTGAGTCTGCCTTTCGGGAATTATTTAGAGGGCCTTTCTCAATTGGTAATGGGAATGATCCTTTTTTTGTGTTGGACCCGGCCCGAAATATTCCTTGTCTCCAAGGTTCCCCCTCCAGTACCCCCTCTTTAATGATTGGTTTGGCCCATTTCGCTATGCAGAAAAGCGTGAGAATGAAAGCATGGATATACCTATATACAAAGCAAAAAACAACAATCATCAACCGTTTTTGTGTCTGCAAAGAGGAGCAAAATACTGCTTATTGTTGCCACTCACTGGAGCCCTGCTCATAATTTCTTTAGGGTGCTCAACTAACAAAAAGGGCCCAAAAGTATCTCGATCAGATAGCATTGTTGCTAAGGGAATCCCAACCGAAAGAATGTCCAACTATGCCGCAGAGCAAATAGGCCAAAACTGGTGTTGGGCAGCATGCATACAAATGGTTTTGTCGGTTAAAGGGATCAAGTGTGACCAGACAACAGTGGTAAAACGAACTTTTGGTTCGACTGTTGACCTTCCTGGGGGACCTAGCCATATCGCCAAAAATCTATCGGGTTGGTTTGATGTACCGTCAGGAAAAATTATGTTAGCCCCTTCCCATATCATGGGTCCCCCCCAACCAGGCATACTATATTCCTATCTTGAAAGTGGCACCCCCGTGATCCTTGCAATTCCCAATCCGGGCCTAAATATTGGTCATGCCGTCGTTGCAACGGGTGCAGTATTTAAAATCACTGAAAGTGAATTAGAATTAATTGAGGTGATAGTAAGGGATCCTGATCCCCATTTATCATCAACGAAGGGGAAACGCCTCCTCACTCCGGATGAATACTTTAGAGCGTCATCTCATTTTGTTGTAGATGTTGTTTCGAGACGATGATAACAGCAAGATAAGGCTCTAAAAAAAGTTTTAATGGTTTCTCTTACAGCCTGTTTGAAATGTTTGATCGGCTAGGGCCAAATCTTTTAAAAAATCTCGGCATTAACACTTTAGGAATAAAAAGATATACATTTTGTTAAAACTTTTCTTGCGCATAATGATATTCTTGTTTTTTTGTGAACCCAGAGAGAGAAAACAATATGTCAATTCATTGGTATCTAGAAATGAGGAGCGTTGGGATATTTTCATTCAATTCTGTACCCCCAGCGAAGGTCAAAAGTCTGTGGCTTCAATGAGATAGAGAATCGTAATCCTGCACTTATGTTTTAAATCTAGATTTTTAAGACACACTCCGACCTTAATCTGAAGCTAATCCGTTTGGCTTTAATCCACAAGATATCCATGAGCGTTTCAAAAAGCGTCTCAGCACGTTCCAGCACCAATCAGCAAAGAATTGTGGGATAAGCTACAACCTAAGGCTGATCAACCTGTTATGCCGCTTGGTGCCACCTGGTGCGCTTCTAGGGATATTGCAAAGCGGGAATAAATCGGAATTGAATGTGTCTTATATTCTCATGATATTACAGCGTTTTCTAATTTAGGTGTCTCAGATTCTGGTGTAGTAAAAGTTTTGGAACGATGGCCTCATTTATCCCCATCGCAAATAGACGCAATACTTCGCATGGTTTGGGAAGGTTTATAAAATGGTTTTAAATGCGAAGACTTCAAGGATTGTTTTGATCTTTGGGCTTTCGTTTAGCGAGGGATAAATAATTTTTATTGTGTAAATTTGTATTCAGATTAAGAAGCATGAATGGCGGTCATGAAGATGACTATCATAGCGCTGTAAAATTTATTTTGGTTGTAATTACTAATCGATCAACATTTGTGGATTATCAGATCAGGAATATTTTGGAAAAGATCGTTGGTTTTTTAGATGGGGTAATAGAAAAAGGCTTGCTGGAATACCAGCAAGCCTTCTTAGTGGACCTGAGGGGATTTGAACCCCTGACCTTCTGCATGCCATGCAGACGCGCTCCCAGCTGCGCCACAGGCCCATATTGTCATTTCACAACGACATAATGAGATTACTTGAAAA
>SYCV01000049.1 GCA_005786805.1 Planctomycetia bacterium
ATGATGAGGCAGACCATGGTTTCGGCACCCGGCGACTCTGCACGGGATATAAAAACGACATGCCCGGTTCAGCCAACGGCTATTCCTATTTCCCCGCCATGGAAACCTCGATCTACCGCGCCTTGGGCATGCTCAAGGATGGCATGCCTGTATCGGTGAATGTTGGCCCATTCAAGGCATCTACCCCATGGCGTGGGCCTGGATTTTTCGGTGCCAAGTATGATGTGCCGCAGTTTTCCGTCCATCCCGCAAACGGACAAACCCAGGGATCGGATGGCATGCGCTTGAAAGTGGATCACAATCGTTTCGAAGATCGAAGACATTTATTGGGTGGCTTTGACAAATTCCGCGCGGACCTAGATAAATCGGGCTCCTTCGATGCCCTTGACCAATATCAAAGGCAGGCATTTGATGTCCTGACCAGCAGTAGGGTGGCAACAGCTTTTGATGTCTCAAAGGAACCGAGCAAGCTTAGGGAACGGTACAACTCCTGCGGTTTTGGGCAGGATTTACTGCTCGCCCGGAGATTGGTTGAATCCGGGGTTAATTTTGTCAATGTTTACATCAGTGGCCAGCCTTATGGTTCCGATGCAAAGGGTTATAACTGGGATGATCATGCGGTCAACTGGGACATGAACAAAGCAATGAGGGCTCGACTGCCCTGGTATGACCATATTGTGACAACCCTGATTGAAGACCTTCACGAACGCGGCCTCGACGAGAAAGTAATGCTTATCGTCACTGGCGAGTTTGGAAGGACCCCAAGGTTGGAGCATAATTCAAATGGGAACATTGGTCGTGACCACTGGCCCAGCGCGATGTCCGTATTGATATCCGGTGGCGGTAAAAAGCGCGGAGACATTGTTGGCGCCACCAATTCCAGGGGAGAAAACCCCAAGACCAGGCGATATGACCCGCATGATTTTCTTGCCACCATCTACGATTATCTTGGGATTGATCCACAAACCAACTACCTTGACAACTCCGGAAGACCCCACCCGCTTGCACGGGGCAACGTCATTAATGAAATCATTTGATCCAACGCCGGGAGTGGTTTTAAAATCGCAAGTTTTCCCGCATTGTTTTGATTGCAAGGTATTTTAAATGTCTATTTTTGATGGTTGCGGAAAATCGTTGCTTCTTACTATATTCCAAAATTTCACTAAGCTTTTACCAGCATTGGCATTGCTGTTTCATAACATCCACATCAATGCGGAATCAACCGAAACACCATCTAAGATAAAAAGTTTTATCACAAGGCATTGCCTTGATTGTCACTCAGGAGATAAACCACGCGCCAAGCTATCACTTGAACCGGAAAAGATCGAATTCACAAACCCCTCCACGCTTGAGAAACTTTCCCGGGTTCATGATCGAGTCAAGATCGGCGAGATGCCCCCCTCAAAAGAAACTCAACCAACCCCGGCGGAAAAGGCTGAATTTATCTCATGGATTGATGGCAGGTTGAAAAAAGCTTACATGGAAAGGCACTCCTCAGAGGGACGGGTTTTAGTTCGAAGATTAAACCGGTCTGAATATGAAAACACCCTTCACGATCTACTGGGCATCCAAACACCCCTTAAGGATTTATTACCCGAGGACAATCTTGTGGCTGGATTTGACAAAATCAGCACAGGTTTGGAAATCTCCCCCACGCATCTGGTCCGGTACCAGGTCGCGGCAGACCGCGCGCTTGAAGCACTGCTACCAAATGATATCGTGCTGATGAACCCGCTGTTGAAACGATGGACAGGTAGGGAATTTCTCGACAGCAGGCCAAAGCCCAACCGCCAGGGAACCGAGCCTTTTGTCCGTTTTGAGGGCGATACCATCATCTTGTGCGCGACCTTGTACAAGCATGGCAGCGTGACCACCTCTCACACCCCACTTCCGGGAAGATATAGAATCCGCGCTTCCGTGAAAGCACTCAACACGGATGGTAAACCCATCCCAGTTCTCATGGGCAGGATAAGCTCCGACAGGTTCGCCCATGAAAAGCTTGAGCATGTTATTTCAATCCAAGATGCTCCCCCAAATCAAACGCGGGTGATAGAGGTGGAGGTTGGTTTACCCCAGGGAGAGCAGGTATACCTTGAGGGAATGGGATTGCCATTTTTTGGTGACTTGAAGAAACAACTAAAGGATCAACCGGTGGGAGCCGACCACAACGGCCCCGGTTTGGCAGTGGATTGGATTGAACTCGAGGGGCCACTGGATGCCGGTAATGGATATAAGCGATTTTTCGGTGGCCTTCCAAGGGTGCCCGATCCTTTCTATTCCGATACTCTTGCGGGGAAGACAATAAAGACTGACTGGACTAAATGGAACCCGGGCGAATTTTCAAAGCCTCACAACCGGCTTAGAATGATTTCAAGCGACCCAAAGGCTGATTGCTCGCGTTTGATCCGTGAATTCATCCCCCGTGCTTTCAGGAAAACTGTTCCCGAAGAACTGTTGGGAACCTTTGTTCAACAGGCGCACGACATGCTGGATAAGGGGGAACCAATGGAGCTGGTTCTGCCCAAGATTTACAAGTCCGCGCTATGTTCGCCCCATTTTTTGATGCTGCTCGAAAAACCCGGACAGCTCGATGATCATGCTTTGGCCTCAAGATTGTCCTATTTTTTATGGGATTCAATGCCAGATGATCAATTGTTGGAAATTGCCAAAAAGGGTGAATTACGGAACCCCGGCACCCTGAGGGAGCAAACAGAGAGGCTCTTGAAACATCCAAGATCAAAACGCTTTATAGAAAGCTTCACGGGCCAATGGCTAGATCTTCGCAAAATCCACGAGATGAAACCGGATAACATGTATATTGAGTTTGATGACAGGCTCGCGTGGTCAATGGCGGAGGAAACCAGGAAATTCTTCGAGAGAGTTTTGGAGGAGAACCTGCCCGCATCCTCTTTTTTCGACTCATCGTGGTCCATGTTGAATGAGAGGCTCGCAAGACATTACGGGATCGATGGCGTGGCGGGCATGGATTTACGGAAAGTCGAGCTACCCATTGAATCTCACCGCGGTGGAATAATCACCCACGCCAGTGTTTTAAAGCTGTCAACGAACGCGACATACACTTCCCCGGTCAAACGAGGGGTCTGGGTGCTGGAAAGAATTCTTGGCCTTCCGCCCTCACCTCCCCCGCCGGATATTGCTGCCATCGAACCTGACATAAGAGGTGCGGTTACTATCCGCCAGCAACTTGAAAAACACAAGACCGTGGAGGTATGCGCGTCATGCCATGTGAGGATTGATCC
>SYCV01000050.1 GCA_005786805.1 Planctomycetia bacterium
ACCTCACCAACTAGCTAATATCATATGGGCCCCTCTCGAGGCGTAACCTTTACTAAATCATCGATGCCGACAACTCAGGCCGTCCGGTATTACCTATCCGTTAGAATAGCTATCCCAGACCTCAAGGTAGGTTACCCATACATTACTGCCCCTTTCGCCACTTTCCTCTAGGAGTTACCCCCCAGAGGCTCGTTCGACTTGCATGCCTAATCCACGCCGCCAACGTTCATTCTGAGCCAGGATCAAACCCTTCAATAATATATATGCGTGAAGCCCGAAGGCTTCTGAATAACGGTTCCACTTTCGACATGCGAAAGTTTCTCCGGTTCAAATCGCAGAAGAGTCTGATGTTCGCTTAAAATTTGGTTTAGCTCAAAGAACTTGAAAGGTTATGAATTTCTTCATAACTCGCAAGGATTGCGTCTACCTAACTTTAAGCAGACACATCCTCGCTATTTGGCTATAATCATCGAATTGTCAAAGATCCATTAAATGTGGCCAGAGACCACACTGCCTTGTTGTTTCGGCCAACACTAATCGTTGACTTTAACTTCTTAGCAATTGATTTCCTCAGTTATGAGGATAACTTGAGTATAGGCTTCCCAACGGTGGAGTCAACACTTTGAATAAATATTTTTTAAAGCATTCATTTTCAAGCTGTTTTACAGCAGTTTCCTGCATGATTTCTAGGATAATATTTTTTTAGCAAGCATATTTTCTAAAATATCAAAGGGTTGATTTCTTGCACTCCAGGTAACTAAATCATGGCATCTCCTAAAGTTTTCATTCTTCGAGCCCCTGGCTCTAATTGCGACATGGAAACCCATTTTGCTTTCGAAAAAGCTGGTGCCAAGCCAGAACGTATTCATATTCTTCAACTTAGGGAAAACCCTTCCCTCCTCAAGCAGTTCCAAATCCTTGTGATTCCGGGAGGTTTTACCTATGGCGATGATGTTGCTGCAGGCAAAATACTGGCAACTCAGCTTACCCATTTCCTCCAAACCGAACTTAGGGCATTTCGTGATGCTGAAAAATTAATCCTAGGTGTTTGCAATGGCTTCCAAGTTTTACTCAAAGCAGGTCTTATTTTACAACCCGATCAAGATGGTCCTGTGGCGACTTTGGCCCATAACACCTCGGGTAAATTCGAAACTCGTTGGGTTCACCTTGAAGTTCGACCTGGCAACTGCCCATTTCTTACAGGGTTATCTTCCCTTTTTGTGCCTGTCGCCCATGGGGAAGGGCGCTTCGTCTCCCGTGAGGAATGGATGCTGGAAGGTCTGGAAAAATCAGGCAGCGTGGTTCTTCGTTATGTAAATCCACTAGGAAAACCGGATGGATTTCCACACAACCCTAATGGTTCCCAAGGTAACATCGCTGGATTATGCGATCCATCAGGAAGGGTGCTCGGGTTAATGCCACACCCTGAGCGCCATGTTTTACCCACGCAACATCCTTCGTGGACACGCAATGGATTGGAAAAGGATGGTGATGGTTTCTCGATTTTTAAAAATGCGGTAAAATACTTTGAGTGATTAATTTTTCAGACGAGGCTATTGCAATGCCATTTGACACCTTGGAAGAGAAATCCTTTGTCCAATTATTGGAAATGGCAATCGCTGAGGATGTTGATTCCATTGGTGATTTAACCAGTAAAGCCACACTTCCACCCGATTTAATGGGTAAAGCAACTTTGGTAGGTCGAAGCGATGGTATCCTTGCAGGTATTGAAACAGGTGAAAGAGTGCTAAAAAAATTAGCACCTGATGCTGAATGGTTTTCTTTGGTTCAAGATGGGGCGTCAATTAAACATGGCACTGAAATAGCAAAAATTCAAGGCCCCATAAGGGGAATTTTATCTGCTGAAAGAATCATATTGAATTTCATTCAAAGGCTTTCAGGAATAGCTTCCCTAGCTGCAAAATTTGTAACCAAGGTTAAAGACCTTCCGGTAAAAATCCTAGACACTCGAAAAACGACACCTGGTTGGAGGTATCTGGATAAATTTGCAGTGCGATGTGGGGGTGGTTGCAATCATCGCATGAATTTATCTGATGGGATCCTAATCAAGGACAATCACCTTGCCGCACTCGGTGGGGGTGCGGTTGCCATCAGGAAATCAATACTGCTTTCCCGGCAATATTACCCTGGAAACTGGGATATCGAGGTGGAGGTCGAGGATATGCAAATGTTTGAGACCGCGCTACAATCCTCACCCACTATTATTCTGCTCGACAACATGTGCCTTGAAGATATGAAGGCTGCGGTGGATCGAAGGAACGCGGTTGCCCCTGAGATTTTATTGGAGGCATCTGGTGGCATAAACATCGGAAATGTGAGGGATATCGCCCTCACTGGTGTTGACAGGATAAGTATCGGTGCAATCACACATTCCGCTCCCGCGTTGGACCTGGCGCTGGATTATAATTTTTCATGATGCCTGCCAAGCCGAAAAGTTCCTGGAATCTGGATACCAAAATAATCGGAAAATCAGTCTTGTTTTTCGATGAGATCGATAGCACTTCCAACCTTGCCGCAAGCTATTCTTTTGAAAAAACAAACAATGGCCTGGCGATAATCGCCGATTGTCAGACTTCCGGTAAAGGACAGTATGGCAGGGTTTGGACAGCAGACAGAGGGCAATCGGTGCTGCTTTCCGTGTTGATTTTCCCCCCTGAAAATTTGAAACGGCCTGCCTTGCTGACTGCCTGGGCTGCAGTGGCTGTATGCAATACCATCTTGGATTTCATCGGTCTGAAAGCAGAGATCAAATGGCCAAATGACATTCTTTTGGATGGTCGAAAAATCTGTGGCATTTTAATCGAGCAATCAACCGGCACCATCACCGGTATTGGGCTGAATGTCCTGCAATCTCGGGATGAATTCGCCGCCCAGGGGTTGCCTTTCGCCACTTCCATGCAGCAATTCACTCCCCACCCATTAAACACCCAGGAAATCGGAAAGCGACTTATTTCAAATCTTGATGATATTTATGATCAATTAATTCATGGAAACATCAGGGATCTTGAAAAATTTTGGGTTTCAGGGATTGGTCTTCAGGGCCAAGATGTAATGGTGGAGGAACACTCAAAAAAACATTTCGGGAAATTAGCCCACTTATCCTTCGCAAAAGTTGAACTGGAATCCATCGATGGAAGTGTTATAGAATTTTCACCTGAAAACATTTTACATTTGGAAAAATTCAATCCTTACTCCGAAAGTCAACCTTGATCAAACCACAAAGCCTTAGAATTGCCGCCCCTGATGCGATTGAAAAACATGAAAAAAGCGCGGATTGTCATATTCTGGACATGCGTAGCACAACCGATAAAAAACAAAGTAATTGGAAAATAACCAACGCATTAGAAATAAAAAGTGACACCGCTGACCTGGAACTTTGGGCTGAAACCATAAATAAAGACAGTTGGTTGTTTTTTTATTGTGCCTGACCGGATGATGCTAATGCGGCCAGTTGGGCCAACAAATTAAGGGGAAAGGGGTTTCCAAAAAGCTTTGCGATCCGGGGCGGATTAGATGCATGGAAACAAGCAGGCGGATTATTGGAACCCCTTAAAAAGAAAATGTTGTTCATCCATAAAACTTTTGAAACCCCACATGAAAACCTGGCCTTCGACGAGGCCCTTTTATTGAGCGCCGAATCAGGGCACCTAGGCGAATGCCTTCGCATCTGGGAGATCGAAAATCATGCGGTTGTACTGGGTTCAGGTGGAATTTTCTTGGACGATGTGAATGAGGATGCCTGCAATAAGAACAATGTACCCATTCTTAGAAGGTCAAGCGGTGGAGGCACTGTTTTACTTGGAAAAGGATGCCTGCTTTTTTCACTGATCCTCCGAACCGATATACGACCCGGTCTTGCCACGATAAAAAATTCCTATGTAAACATCATGGAGCAAATTGCAAACTCACTTGGCATCTCCGGTATCACCCACGATGGAACAAGTGATCTCGCATGGGAAAACAAAAAATTTTCAGGTAATGCCCAACAGAGAAAAAGTGTGTTCATACTGCATCATGGATCCATACTTTATGATTTTGATATCGGGTCGATCACTGAATATTTGAAACACCCGGTAAGGCAACCCGAATACAGGCTCAACCGGATGCATCAAGACTTCCTTACAAACCTGCCGATACCCAGGGAAGAGATAATCTCACGCCTTCAAACATCTTGGAAAGCCTTCGATACCCCTCCATCGATGCCTTTTGAAACAATGAAAAAATTGGTGGAGGAAAAATATGAATTGCACTCATGGATCCATAGGAGGTAGCGACTGGGAGGTGAGACTTTCAGCTATGGTTAATAATTCCTGCAAACGGCCCACACATGCAGCAAGTGAATTGGCAGCCATTTGGAAATTAGTATGATCTGAAAATGTCCTGAAGTTTTCCTGATAATAAGTGTTTGCTTTCCTGAGACGATTGAACTTACCATTTAGCCTGTGAAAAAAATCAGGCCAATCAGCCCTCTGGTATGCCGGTTCAGTGGCTCGGATGTAATCAAAAAGCGTCCTGGGAACCTCAAGCATGTTTTCATCGTCTTGAATTTCGTCAGCATGCTTTAAAAATGTTCGAATCATCCAGAGGTGCGCTAGCACTCCCTGGATGGAACTTATCAACTCTTCCTGACTCATAAGAATCACCTTGCGGGGTTTGTGTTAGGCTTTAGTCCAGTAGAGGCCGCCTGTGCTTCGGATTGTTCCTTGGATAACAGCACTAAAAACGCGCCGGAAGCTACTGCAATAATGCCAATCCATAGTAAAAATCCCGGGGAGTGCTCTAATCCAAAATGGAGAAAGTCACCATTTTTGGCTGGATGCCAGAAAAGGCTAACAAGTGTGTTGATAACTGGTGCCAACCCAAATATCAAAGGAGCGATATAAACCCTGAAGGATGCGGGGGCCAACCCACTTTTCTTAGCGGCATCCACAGCGGCCTTTGAAGCGAAAATCACGCAAATCGCCCCAACTGCACCTGCAACACCAGCAAGACTGGAAAAAATCAGACCAGAAGTACTTAATTTGGAGGGCCATGCGAGAGTTGGTATGCCAGATCCCATCACACCCGCTGGGACCAAAACCGCCATTAAGAAATAAGCCAAACCAACACAAAGAATGGACATGAGCCTTCCGCCCAATTCTCCGGGTTTTCCAGTAAGTTCCAACCCTCCATAAAATATGATCGGAACATAAGTGCCCCATGCAATCCCGGCTAGAACAACAAAAAATATCCATTCAGAAACAAATTCAGCCTTTTCAACCACCTTTTCAGCTTCTGGTGCCACAACTTCTGGAGTAGCCTTTTGAGCAACAGGCTTAATTTCAGATACTTCCTTCGAGTAAAGAACTAAAAATGCTCCCAACCCCACAAGAATGATCCCAAGAAATAATTTGTAACCCGGCACTTTCTCCAAGCCAAAATGCCATGGGTGATCAGGTTTTGGATGCCAGAAAAGACTAACCAAAGTGTTTATGACTGGAGCAAGACCGAAAATCAAGGGTGCTATATAAATACGATAGGTGTTTTCTGGTTGCCCTAATGCATTTGCAGCATCCACTGCAGCCTTGGATGCAAAGATAACAGAAATAGCTCCAAGTGCCCCCATTACCCCTGCAAGGCCGGAGAATATCAACCCCGTCTTTTTCATAACGGGCCAGGCATGCTGTTTGGTGATAAACAATACCAAAGGGATAAGAACAGCTAGCACAAAATAAGCCATGCCAACGCAAAGAATGGAAGTCAATCGCCCCCCCATTGTTCCACGCTCTGTGGTTAATTCCCTTCCACCATAAAAAACAATTGGTACATAGGTTCCCCATGCGAGGCCGGCCAAAATCACATAAAACAACCACCCGAAATTTTTCTGCATGAACCATCTCCTGATAAAACTTATTCTTTCCGCATAGCTGCGACGAAATTATCCGACTTAATAGACCATAAACTCATCACACAAACCATCAAACCGAATAAGAACATACCCGCTTGCAACAACGCAAGAACACCCCAACGGGCTGATGCTGAGTGCTCCAGAGGGAGCACGGAAACTAGTGCGGCAAGGGTGCCAACCCCAAGCCCAAGAAACAAAAGCAATGCATGCTCCAAAAGCATCACAAAAACGATATCGCCCTGGGTAAATCCCAAGGCTGAAAGTAATCCCAGCTCTGTCCTTCGCTCCCAAACAGACCTGGCAAGAACAGCGGCGACTCCCATGGTTCCTATAAGCAACCCGATAGTACCAAGCCCCTGAAACATTGATAAGTAGGCATTCTCAACAGATGCAAATCGTTCAACAAGATCCTTGGTTTTAGAAACCCTTGCCCCATAGTCTGAAAGACCAATTTTAAAAGCTTCCTCAACTTCAGGTAACATGCTGGAATCCACCTCGATTAAAAAATATTGATAGCCCTGCTGGTGTGGATAAAGTTTCAAGAACTGAGACTCACCAATTAAAATTTCGCTTTGAAAAACTGATCCCTGAAACAATCCCGCAAACTTCACCAACTCATCCTTTCCATTGCCATCCTGTATCTTGAAATCCTTGCCCAACCCGGAATGAATCATCCATTCAACAGTGTTTTTTTCCGCAAAGGCATTGATCCATGTGGTATGCGAATCAAGCAGGTCCCAAGGTTTCTCCCTTTGCTCGGAGATAGCGGAAAACAAGAACCCACCACGATTCCGCAGGGAATCAGGCACGCCTAAAACCCTTGGTTTCGAGGGTGCAAAAAGATTCAAACAACTTGCATCATCCCCTGGATTGAACCTGAAACTATAAACCTTGACCTTATCCAGGATATTTT
Organism: Planctomycetia bacterium; assembly: GCA_005786805.1. Lineage (GTDB taxonomy): Bacteria > Planctomycetota > Planctomycetia > Gemmatales > Gemmataceae > UBA969. The sequence goes on from SYCV01000050.1 coordinate 6,822, forward strand.
TAAATCGGTCAACTTGCTCCCTTGCCCTTTGGGGATTTCCCCGATTGCTTTTTTGCACGCCATCTAGAATAATCTCCGCACCTGAAGGCCCTTCCAGCCCTGAAAGCACGGGGATATTTGTTTCAACAACCAGTTCAAATCCCCCGGTACCGGAATAAATCCCTTGGGTGGTCTCAGATTCTTTCCTAAAAGGTTCAACCGCGATGATTAAAAATGCAGCGCTTGAAAGAAGTCCCGCAGTGAGGAGTGAGCGGGTTTTATTTCGTGCCATATTTCGCAATGCGAGCCTTAGAAGACCGACAACACCGTTTCCAAAAACCATTATCCTATGAACATGCCTCAGGAAGGCCCCAAGAAATAACAAGCCCGCGGTCAACACAAACCCACCTGCACCAAAAAACTTCAATGCCTTTAATTCATGGTCGGAGCTGGATGGTATGAAAAGCATGCCAAAGCCAAGCATAAGGAAAACCAAGCCAATCATCAAAAGTGGCGATGAACTTTTGACACTTAAAGCAGTGGAGTCTAAAAAACCTCCTTTTATCAATGTGATAACTGATGTTTTCACCATGTTCCTGGAGGTCCGAAATATTGCCAAAAGACTCATGATGAAAGACAGCGAAAATCCCAGCAGTAAAGTTTTAAATGGAATGTGCAGCCTGAGAAATTCCTGCAAAGAATTATCAGGCCAATTAGATTTCAAATAATGCAAAAGGCCCACCGTATAAAAACACGCGATCCCCAATCCAACAGCAACCCCCGCGCCAGAAAGTATACCGCCCTCCAAAAGAAGAAAATTTGATGCCTGCCTCTGGGTGGCACCTAAAGCCATCAGTGTTCCAACCTGTGTTGCCCTGCGTTCAAGGTGGAGTCGAAATAGAAGAGCCACCAGGATCAGGGAGGAAAGTATTAGAAAAAAACTAAAACCCACAAAGAGACCGGAAAAATCCGTACCGGATTGACTGGAAAGCTGGAGTCTTGACCGGATATCCTGAAAAACAAAACCAGAGGTCGAGGGATCAATGGTTTTAAAAAAACGGGTTTCGAAGTCAGATTTAAAACCTGAAGGAAAATCTCCTCCAGCAGGATAAATCCGGATAGAGGTAATTTTTCCAAATCTGCTACCCCAAAGCTTTTGGGCCGTATTTAAGTCAATAAAAGCCTTGGGTACTGTTTTAAAATCCTGCCAGTATTTTTCATCCCTGGGTTTTATGCGCTTATTATCATAAGGAAAAGGAGGACTCCAGGAATCCAAGGTAAGCTTGTCCGTGATTCCGGGAAAATCAGGCGTGATTTCAGGATCCACCAATTTAATGTCCGCTGGAATATAACCGGAGAAGTCAAACGATTGTTTACTCTCAACCGGTTTCCCAACAACTTCAGGAAGAAAAAAATCAAGATCCAAAACCGCACCAATTTCTGGTTTTAAATCGGACTCTTCCCATCCAAGCATCCAAATTTTATTGGCAATATCTCCATTTTGAGGAAGATTTACACCTAATTTCTTTTGCATTACTGCATCGATTCCCGCGACGATGGAGTATGGAATCGATTTGTTATTTAACCTGATATCATTCGCAAGGTAGACCATTGCTTCCGAGGACTGAAGACCCATTTCAAGGATTAAATCTACCGCCTTCTTGGAGAGTTCGGGAGAAACCAACATTTGGCTACTTTCCAAGGAATAATAATTGCGATTGGAATGAAAAAAATTTTTGACACTATTCATGTCAATAATGCCTGATGGCGATTGGAGAAGGGGGATCAGCTTCAGTGGAATTTTGCCTTGATACTCCCTTTTTTCCAAAATTTTATTCTTGTCGCGATCAAGCTTACCAAACAAGTCAGATATTCGATCCTCAGGCCCCTTAAAAACAAGATCATAATCAGCAAGTGTCAACAAGGACTGAAACTTGGATTGCAATCCGGTTTTTTCAGTGAGAATTGAATTAATCTTCGAAGGTATGCCTAGTTTATCCTGAAGGGTTTTCAATGGGACAAAAATTGTCGATGGAACCCCCATGCCCGGAAACAAATTAAAACCATGATACTTATCCACCTTTTCTAGAATTTCATCAACTTCAAGGCTTACGGAATCAACAACATCCTCCCGGTTGCCCAGGAATGATTCCCTGGGAATGGCACTGGGTTTTTCAATTCTTAAAACAACATTTTGTTTGGCAGAAATTTTCAAACCATTTGCAGCAGCATGATTAAGCCAAGCACCCTTTGAATTTTTCCATCGGGCACTTTTAACATCATCACGCCAGAAATCGTCGTCAACCGCGACAACTTGCGCGTTTGTTACTTGATTCATCAGGCAATCCTGCGCATCCCTAACCTGCAAAGTTGCCTTTAGAATAATTGCGGGAGTCGCTGATTTATCCGCCATTGCCGTGACAATTTTTTCATTAAAAAATCTTTGCGCTAGAACAGCCTCGTTGACCCAGACAAGTTTGTTTTTGACAGTATCAGCCAAACTTCCCCGGAGTGAATCACCAACCAGGAGTGCCCCGGTGAGTGATGCGGTGGAAATAATAACACCCAAAAGCACGGCTATATTGCCTTTAAGATGAAACCTTGTGGTATTCACGACAAATTCAGAAAGGCTAAAGGACATGGATTTTTCCCAATCTTAATGTCAGTTGGTTGGAACCGTTTCAGCCAGAATGCCATCATCCATGATCATCACGCGGGGAAACAATCTAGCCAGTTCCTGACTATGGGTGACGACAACCAAAATATTTTTTTCTTCCTCATGAAGTTTAAGAAGAAGTCGCATAATTTTATCCGCGTTTCTTTTGTCCAGATTTCCGGTTGGCTCATCCGCGAGCAAAAGCCTGGGGCGCATTATGAGAGCCCGGGCAACGGCAGCCCTTTGTCTTTCACCACCGGAAAGTTCCGATGGCATATGATCCATCCTGTTTTCAAGCCCCACTCTTCCAAGCAAATCCTTGGCAAATTTCATGACTTCCATCCTGGGACTATCACCGAGCAAAGAAGGCAAAAGTATATTTTCAAGCACGGTGCATTGTGGAAGCAGATGGTGGTCCTGGAAAACAAAACCCACTTTCTGATTTCGGTAATGCGCAAGATCCGTCTCGCTCATCGCGAGGGGATCCAATCCGTCAAGAAGTATTTTTCCAGAACTGGGCTTATCCAACCCTCCCAAGACATGAAGAAAAGTGCTTTTCCCGGAACCGGACTGCCCCATGATCGCGATTGATTTTTCAGAATCAAGGTCAAGGTCTATTCCGCAAAGCACGGGCAAAGATCCTGATCGCGTAATAAACTCCTTGCGAATTTGCCTTACTTGCAAAGTCATTTAAACTCCCTGCCCTCTTGGGGCCAGCAATGCCAGTGCTCCCAGCGCGTAAAAAGAATACTCAACATCTTTTCCAGCATCCCAGGACCCGCCATGAAATCCACCCTGGGGATTTTCCGTGGACATGATATACCGGTGAATTTTATCACCCGGAATCTCATCCAATGAATCAAGTTCCCTTAGAGACCAAAGGGAGGTGAATGTTGAAAGAACATCACAAAACGGAATACGGTGATTCGCCTTGAAACCATTTTCATCCCCGATCATCCCCTTGTAGAATTTGACAAGATTTACTTTCATTTCATCGCGCAACAGGCTGGGTGAAATCGCCCTCAGAATTCCCATTCCAGCGGCAGTCGGATTGGTTCCACTTTTCCTCATGGGACCATACTCAACAAATCCACCATCCTCCCGATGCCTGGATAACACAAACCCAACAAGTTTTTCGGGGGACTCGATTTTTTTTCCTATCAACTGGTGGCAAAGCAATGCAAGAAAACTCATGTAAGTGCTTGATTCCTTGCCCGAGGGAACCTTTCCAAAACCACCATCCGGGCAACGAAGAGAGGCAAGAAAAGTGCCAATCGTATTTGTCCAGTCTCCACTTGATGCAAAAACATCAGGTCCACCACCCATCGATACAATCACAGCGGAATAAACCAACGAAAAAAAATCAACCAAGCTTGTCTGGGAATTCAACCTAAGGGAAAGAAAAACCCCAACTTTTTCACAAGTGGCATTATCAAGGGCATTCAACACCAACAATGAACGCAAGGCAAAGCCGGTATAATACAAATCACTTTCCGGATCACGACCTATGAATCCACCATCCGGATTTTGACAGGAAAGAATATAACGAACATGCTTTTCCCGGACATGCGATGGTATATTCATCGCCCCATGATGAAGAAGATTGGTCAGGTTTTCCAAATAATTGAAACTTGCAATCATTCCTGAACCCCACCAGTCAAAAGATCCCGCATCTGCCGCGGTATGACCATGGATTTAGGAGGAAGGTTATCGTTCAATTCACAAAGCACCGCAATAATTTCACCCGATGCCAGCAAAGTGTCCTCTTTTTTTATACCAAACGCATAGGAAACAGATGATGAGCCAACCCTGCCAACCCTGACGGAGATTTGCAAAACATCTTGGAACCTTGCAGGATGAATAAAGTCACACTTGGCGGAAACCCTTGGCATGCCAACTTTTTTTCCATCAAGATTCATCACTACGGAAAGGCCCAGCGATTGAAGAAAATTATGCTCAGCTTCCTCCATATAGCGAAAAAAAGAACTGAAGTGGACAATACCCCCCATGTCTGTTTCGGCAAATTGCACTTTTCTTGTGAAAATAAAATCCGCCATCCCTAGTCCCCAAGCCTATGGCATCGTGAGCAATTGCTTGTAAAAGGTCATTGTTTCGCAAGCCATCCTGGAAGAATTAAAATATTCCATGACGGCATTATGACCTAAAAGCCCCTGTTGTCTAAGTAATAAATCCGAAGAAAAGGCAAACTCCAATTTCTGGACCAAGTCATCCTGATTATTTGGAGAATAAAGCCATCCTCCGCCCCCGGCCTTTGCAAGTAACTCGGGGAAAGAAGCATGATCAGGTTGCAAAACAGGAACATTCTGGGCCCATGCTTCCAAAACATACAATCCTTTAGGCTCCAGATAATCCGTGGGAACACAAAGCAAATCTATCTTGTCGAAAAAATCCTTTTTGGCTTGGAGATCAGGAGATTCGAAGTGTTCAAAATCTTCCAAAAGATTGGCGTCCCTGATTTTTGCAAATTGCTCCTGATAATAAGACTTGTGACTTTCCCCCAACCAACCGGACGCCTTAAGCTTTAATTTTAAGCTTTTATTCCTTTGACGAAGATTAATCCATGCATTCACCAGATTATGAAACCCTTTTTCAGGACATATCCTTGCAAAATATCCCAGCACACCACCAGATTTTTGAATTCCAACCCCAGGTTTATGAAATTTGGTGTTAATTCCAGGTTGTACGACGCCAATTTTTTCCCTGGGAACTCCTAGATATTTCGACATGTCATCCGCGTAAAAAAAACTGGATGCCACAAATTTATTGATTAATCCCGCATTTGCTGAAATTAAATCAATTGCCTTTGTTCGAAATTTTTTCGGCAACGCATTCAAAAAAATATCATCGCCTTGAAGCGAGCAGATAACCGGCACTTGAAGTTCATTGGCAAGTATTTCAACCATCCCGGACAATAGCGCATTGGTAAGGTGAATTACATCGGGCTTGATCTCATTTTTCAACCAATTGGAAAGTTTCAAGGCCTCCTTGACTTGGAATCCATGTCTACCTTTAAGCATTGATATGGTCAAATCGCCCAAGTCCTCGGCCTTGGTGCTCGAGGCAAATCTTGAAACCCAATTCAGTAGGAAGGAAGAGTCAAGCAATCGATCAAGAAAAGATGGTGTCCATCGAAAAAACCTGGATTTTTGTTGGAGGTAAACATTTATCCCACCAAAAAAAACCCTGTCCGTGCTTTGATTCAATTCGTCAGTACGAATGGGGGTGTAAGTGGGAATAAGCAGTGCATCATGCCCTAGTTCACAAAGAGCAGTAACAAGGGTGTTATCATTTAAACAACTGCCACAGAACATTCCAGCCGCCCCAGCGGTGATGTAGGCAATTTTCATGATTAAACCATGTTAAAAACCGACAAAATCTTACTCTGCCCCTTCAGCCTTCGGTTCAAGCAGGAAAAAGCTTGCAATAAATCCAATACCAAAGACCAACACACCGGTGATTCCGGCAGCGTATGCGACTTTTTCAAAGTTGTTGGAACCAAAAGTCAACATGGGTGCAATAAAATTAGTGGTTAGGAAAGCCGCTGAGGTACCAATCATTCTACCCCCAACATTGGTTGCAAATGCACTGCCAGTTCCGCGTAAATGAACAGGGAAAACCTTGGGGAGATATTCTCCAAAGTAGGAGAATTGGGCGACAATACATAGGCCCGCCAAAAACACGCCATATCCAAAAAGATGAGGCATGTTTTGAAAAACAAAAAACCAAACAAGGGGAATAATCAAAAGACCGGGAACCTGGAACAACCATAAGAGCAATCTTTTACTTGCGATGGAAACAAGGGCGATAGCAAGTAGAATCCTACCCGCCAACCCGCCAAGTTCCTGCATGAACTGAACACTTTCCCTGCGAGGTTGAATTTCTTCCTTGTTGATTTTCCCCATCTTTTTAAGGTTATCCTTGAATTCCTTATCCTTCGCCTTGAATTCTTCAGAATCCTTATCAAGGCCTGCGAATTGTTTTTCCAATCCTTTATTGGCCTCGATCAACGGTTCCATCTTGGCGCGGGTTTCAGCCATATCGGGCAAACCCGGAACCCCTTGGGTCACCGTGACTTGGAGTGTTCCAAAAGCTGCTGCATACGCACAGGCGGAAAGAATCGTAGCGACCACAGTAGTACGCATTAAACCAGGGGCAAAGATTTCAAAAAAGCTTGGGCGACGAAGGGCGCCAGACTTTTTCCTTTCCAGCCATACTGCAGATTCAGGAACAAAAGGAAGGAGAATCGCAATCGGGATTGCAGGGAGAAGGCCTGTCATCAATGTGAAACGCCAGGCAGGATTTGTGGCATCACCAACGGGAAGATTAGGCAACATCTTGTTTGCCACCATGTAACCAATTCCCGAACTTACACCGGTCACAAGCAATCCACCAACACTCGCGAAAGCCTGCGTCCAGCCGATTGCCAGTTCACGCTGTCTTTTGTCAGGGAATAATTCCGCCAGCCAAGTGACAGCAGCGACAAATTCAACGCAAACACCCACAAAAGTGGTGCATCTGAAAAATATCAACCAAATCAAATCAGTGCTTAGACCCGCCAGCACAGGTGAAAATGAATAAACAAAAATACTACCAATCATTACGGTTTTGCGACCAAATTTATCGATCATCCAACCGCCCATCAAACCAAAAACACCGCCGCATAGGGCTGTCATCCACAGCACCCTGCCCACCCAGAGTTGAACATCAGGATGATTCGGAGGTACTTTCATCAACTCGGATAAAGCCGGTGCCAATACGAGAGGTGTCATTAAAAGTTCATAGGTATCAAATAAAAAACCTATGGCAGCCACAGTAAGCACAAGCCAAGCAGTTTTTCCCAATGGTTGGATTGAATCTGTTGTCACATCAGCCTCTAAAGAAGAGATGGGTGGAGGGTAAGATTATTCCATACCATCTTTATAGAGATGCTGGCAAGTTATGTCTAAGATCTTTTTCACATAGCCTGGGCCATGGCCTTCATTTCATTACGCATCAACTCCATGGGATTCACAACTGCATCCACACTATCCTTGAAAAGATCACCCACAAGTAGATCAATAACATGGCGTTTCATTTCAGGGTTTTGACGAATGAAAGCCCCAAAAGAAAAGCCCTCATAAAAAGCATAAACAAGCCTTTTCATTCGCTCCATGCCTTGGATAAATTTGGGCCCCCAAGCCCCAAGTTGGTTTGCGGACAGATCATTTTTAAATATCCCCTCAGCGATAGCATCCGCAGCCATTTCACCAGATTTAAGCGCGAGGAAAACACCAGATGAATAAATTGGGTCAAGAAAACCAAAAGCATCCCCCACTAAAACCCAACCATCGCCTGCAACCTGGGAACAACGGTAGGAAAAATCCTTTGTACTCATGAAACCACCGACTCTTTTGCCTGTGGAGACTCTTCGTTTCGCGGCGGGACAACGGTCCAACTCTCGATTGAATATTTCCTCGTGGGTAATTTTTTCTGCAAACATGTCCTCGATAGAGGAAACAACACCGACGCTAACGATGTTGTTATGAAGCGGAATGTACCAGAACCATCCTTTTTTACCTTCAGTCTGCAGTACGAGGGTGGCACCCTCATCGAGACCGGGTTCCCTTGAAGCACCTTCAAAATAGGACCAGACCGATGCTTTTTTAAGGAGCGGATCTGTCTCCTTGATTCTAAGTCTATTTCCAATCACAAGACTTTGGCCACTTGCGTCAACCACAACCTTTGAAAAAACTTCCTCAACACTTCCATCCGAGTTTTGAACTTTAACCCCAACGCATTTACTATCTTCAAAAATAGCATCAAGCACCCTGCATCCATAACAAACATCAACTCCAAGTTCAGACGCATTATCAAGCAACATCTTGTCAAACTCACTACGAACAACCTGCCAGGTCTGGGCACACTCATGAGGATTGTTTTCAAAGAAATAAAAAGGCTGAGATTCTTTGCCGGTATCAGTAACAAATTGGACGCTATATTTTTTGGTGAATGAGCTTGCTTTCATTTTTTCAATGACGCCCATACGCCTTAATGTCCAATAAGTATCGGGCATCAAAGATTCGCCTATATGAAACCTGGCTCCCTTTTCACGCTCAAACAAACGCACCTTTAAACCATGTTGCGCGAGAATGGTGGCAGTGGATGAGCCTGCGGGACCACCACCAATAACAATGACATCAAGGCCAAGTTCATTTTTTGCAATCATGGAAGCTCCCATTAAATTAATGGTGATATTATCGACTATCGACAAACAATTGTTCAAACAACTATTATATTCTAGTCTTGTTTTTCAGAAATTGCCAGTTATTAAAAGATTTGAAAAAACAAACCAGAATTGACACAAGTGCATATCAATTATAGACTTGCGACACAAATCAAAGTGAAACATCTATATTTAGTGATTCAAAAAGAAATCTAAGACTTGGAGACTGGGCCAACAACCTCAAATAGTTCAATCGCAGGTCTGCCCTCACAATGAATCATTGCGATTCTTCCATAGTAAGGATTTTTGTCATTCGAATGAAACCAATGCTCTCTTGCAGGGAAATAATCAATTTTTAAAAGTTTAATCAATTCAATTTTTCGCATTATTTCGTTACGAATAAGAATACGACCCAAAGGTTCTTTTCTTGCAAGTATCTCGTCCTGAACCTGGGCGGGAAGAGAATTCATTCTCACTCGCATAAGGCCAAACAGGACCAATTTTCCTGTTTTCTCACCAACCAAATTCAATATCCGGGAATAACAACCATCTTGGCTTATTTCTGAAAGCACCCTTACCCTGACAGATTCATCATGGTGAGCTTCCATGGTCACCGTCATGTGATGTTCATGGTCCAACAAAGACCTGTAAGCCTCTGGCACCTGTGGAGAATCCATCAAATGAACTATGGGAAAAGGCTCGTTGGGAAACTCCTTGAAAAGCCCCGAAAGAACAGCAATGCTATCATCCGCCATTCGCGTCATACTTTTCCCAATTGCAAAAGCGATAAAGGTTCGGCGGGTTGATCAACTTCAAATTTTTCAAGGACTGAATCAACAAGGAAATAAAGCAATCTTCTGAAATCCTCTGACTCAACATCATCAGCTATAGACTCGGCACGAGACCTGAACTTTTCAACCAGTTTATAGCCCTTTTCAAAAACATGATTCAATTGATAAATCTGCCTCATTCTTTCAACCAATTGAAACGAGTCATCCCCTTTTCTCGCACGCTGAAGCAGTCCGAGAATCTCCTCTTTTTGAGCCGGAGAAGCAGTTTCAAGTGCCATGGCAAGCAACACGGTGGGTCTGCCAGCAAGAACATCCTGGCCTGCTACGACTTTGTTTTCGGAGTTAGAATCAAAATCAGCAAGGTCATTCAGTATTTGAAAAGCAACGCCCAAATTTTTTGCGAATTCAAATATCATTTTCTCGTGGGGTTCAGCAGGGCCCGCAAGCCTGACACCAGCATAAAGCGCGGCCTCAAAAGCAGGAGAAGTTTTCAAGGCATATATTCTTAACGCTTCCACGGGAGTTATGGTCTTGTCGGAGGAATTTCGCCACAGAAGCTCAGCACCTTGCCCCTCGGATAACTTCACATGTGCGTCAGAAAGCTTGAAAAGGATATCCGCACTAACATCGGCCCCAAGTTCAGCGCGGTCTTTTGCAGCAAGACGATAGCCAAGTCCAACGAGATAATCCCCGACATTGATTGCAACCGGAACTCCATGCTGACGGTGCATGGTTTCACTTCCGTATCTAAAATCATCATCATCCTCAATGTCATCATGGATTAAGGACGCTTTATGAAACGCCTCGATGGCAAGCGCGGATCGTTTGACGGAATCAGAAATATTAATGGAATCAGCGCTCAAAGTGCCTGCACCACCTTTTAGAGCGTCATAAACTGCAAGAGTTATAAAAGGCCTGCTTCTTTTACCACCTCTGCCAAGCCAGTCATAAGCAAGTTTTTCATGCACATAAAGGGGATCTTCCTGCCGGGTGTTTGCACCGGACCTGGTCGGGGGACACAGTCTGGTCAGTTCCGGTTCCTCACAAATGTTGTGAGATGCCCGCATCAAATGCATGTACGACCTGGTTACAGTTTCAGGGGCAGGAGTTTTCAAATTTATAAACTCCATGACCCAATCCTCATCCACCGAGGTGCTTTTGCAATTACTTGAGAGCAGTGGGACGGCAACGCAGGGAACCCCAGCAAGGAGGATTTTATCCAAAGCTTTTTCCAGCACATTCAAGCACGCAACCCCGACAATCGCGTCAACATGACCACTAACAATTATTTTTAATACTATCGGGGTTCCTTCGGAAACAAGGACTTTATACCCAAGGTCTTCAGCGCGGGTTTTAAAATCCGCGACAGAACAAGCTCCACATTTCCTACAATCAAGGCCAAACTCATCGTAATCAGCAGGACAACCCTCAGCATGTTTCAAGCAATGAGGCATCAGAAGTAGTCTTCTTGAAAAATCAATCGCCTGAACCTGTTCACGCCAAAATTCATTGGCAATGAGAACCGAGGTAAAACCGGTGTACTGAAAACCAAGTCCCATACCGGTAAGAAGCTGCTCGGAAAAAACCTGAAGTTCCGATTTTGTGAATGTGTTTTTTCGATCCAGAGTTGTGGCAAACTTAGCAACCTCTGCTCTGATTTTATCGCGCATTTCCCTTGTTTCAGGAATTGCCTTGAGGTGGGAAGTGCTTGGCTTCCTTGATTTTTTTTCTGCCTGTTCAACTTCAGGCTCAACCATCTGATTCGACATTATAATATTTCCTAAAGGCGGGATATTTTCTGCTATATGGGTTAATTACACCAACATACTTTTTCTAATTCGTCCTAATGCACCCACTGCAAAGATTATGGGGTATAGTTTCTCAAAATACCATAATTTTGCAAAATAAAACCCAATTGGTGCTACTTTAGATAGTTGACCATTCTCCGCAGCATTTATCAACCATAATAAGCCTTTTTCCAATACTTTTGGATCCGAATCCATATCCCATAGCACCTCAACGGCCAATGAGGTCTCCTCAACCGAAGATGGACAACCTTTGGCCCCACCCCAACCACCATCATCATTCTGGGCTTTTTCAAGAAATCTAACACCTTTTCGGGCATGGGGTTCCTCCCAAAGTCCCAAATCTCTAAAAGCTGCCAAAACCTTACAAGTGCCGTATACAGGATTCGATTCAGATTCCTCGTGTTGGTTACCAAACCACAAAGGAAGCCACGAACCATCAGTTTTTTGATTTTCTCTCAAATAAGTTAAGCCACCATCATAAAGTTTCTCTAATTCCACTTCCACGGAATGCAATTCAGGAACAATAAGATCTGTTCCTCCCTCAGGATACCAAGGGGCAATCGCTCGCAACATATGAGCAGTCAGGTCACTTCCACTTCGATCGAAGGGTAAATTGCTCCAACCATGGCAAAAAGTGGGAATACCTGAATCAGAGTTTTGCAAACCCGAAAGCCACCTGACCCCTGCCCTCAACCATTCCTCAGGTTTTTCCTTCAAATTTGTCAATGCCAGCAATGCACCGGGGGTATCATCCGAATCAGGCACACACCCAGGCAACGGAGTCCACCCCCATCCTCCGGGTTCTGCCCCTGTGTAAGGGTGGGTAAATTTGTATTGCTGTCCTTTAAGCCATTCAACCAATGACTCACTTGGCCCCAAGCACTCAAGGTCGTCCGCGGAAGCCAAGGCATTAATCGCCAGCGTTGTCACCCAAGTTGAAAGATTTGTATCAATAGGCCAGCTACCATCTGCCCTGACTGAATTCATAAGAAAAGAAACCCCTTTCCTAACCACATCATGATTTTCCCTTCCCGTTGCTGAAAGGGACAAGGTCACAAAAGCAGTCAAAGGAGTGGCTTCAAGAAAACCTCCATTGACCGGCTGAATTTTTTGCAAAACCCGCAGCGCCATACCAGTACAACAGTTACGAAGAAGCCTTAGCGGAGCAATTCCAGATGGGTTGCAATGATGTATGCAAACACCGATTGCTATCAACGCTGGTAAAGCATAACTGACAACGGGCAATCCTAGAAAACGATATAAACTTTGGGGAAGGCACGACAATTCAAAAGGAAGCGCAGGAACTTCATCCCAATCTACAAGGCCGGCAAGGGCACATGTTGTTAATATTGGGACCGAAAAAGTATGATCTTTCCCGTACCTCTGGCGCAACGCATCAGCAAGTTCACTCCCAGTTTTGCCATAGCGAGATTCAAGCCATTGATCGGTTTTTTGAAGAGTTGAAGCAAACTCCAGATTCCTACCCGTTATGTGAAAAGCTGATTTAACAAGCAAGGTTGTGGATATATTTGAGAAGCTCAAGGTGGTATCACCCCAACCGCCATCGGCATTCTGATTATCCCTCAACCATGAAAGGCCATCATTGATTAATTTTGGGGCATCCACCTTCGCAGCGACAAGAGCAGACACAGCCACCGCTGTTGACAAAGCCGAGCTGGAAAGCTCCCCCTCCCAATTACCACCTGGAAGACGCGAAGCCAAAAGCTTTTCTCTGGCTGAAAAATAGGCTTTGTCCAACCGTTTGGGATCGATCCCCATGGATGTGAGTGAGGGCCTGTGAATTCCAGCAAAGGTCACATCGCCCCCAT
>SYCV01000051.1 GCA_005786805.1 Planctomycetia bacterium
CGATTCGGAAACCATTTCTAAAACCGGTCCCGCCTACAAGCCAAGTGTTCGATAAAGGGAAAACACCATTGGTTGCAACATTGTTGGTTGTTTGATTTTGGGTGGGGCCATCCCAAAAATAATCCCCGCCAGTGGTGCCGACATTAACAGCGTAATCCGCCAGTGCGCCTGGATACCGGGTGCTTGTTGCAGCCGAATTATCAACCTGGTCACCATTATTGGCATCTTGTGTCATAGGTGTTCTTCGGGCGGGGCAGAATAAAGCTTTGATTGTCTGGGTTCGAATTTGTTGGGTTTGGTTGTAATAATTCTTATTGAAATCCCAGGCGTTCCGGAAAGCGCCCTGTTCAAGATAGTCTAAAAGTTGGCAGATCCAAGTGTAATCAGCATCTCTTCTGCTGTTGGTGAAACAGGAATATGTTGAATTGTAATTATGCATTGCCAATCCAAGTTGCTTTAGATTGTTACTGCAACTCATCTTATTGGCCGCTTCACGGACTTTTTGCACAGCGGGAAGCAATAGCCCGATTAAAATCGCGATGATCGCGATGACCACCAATAACTCGATCAGGGTGAACCCTTTTTTTGCAATCGGATTTACAGCAGGTCGGTTCATTTGAATTTTCCCCAAGAGCGACTGATTGGATCGATAAGTCTACATAGAAAACATAGTTAATTATACCATTTTTTCATTAAGAAAAGAAAGTTATATTGAACTTGCTTTAAATATGTGAATAAAGGTAAAAGGCGTAGATTAATTTAATGTCATGGGCGTCGGCGAATGCGAATCCTGGTTAATTATCTTCCTGCCTTGAAACAGCGCAGCGGTGTAGGCCATTACACTGCGGAACTTTGTGCTGCTTTGAACTCTTTACATACCCACATAAATTTGGATTTGTTTCCAGATCCCAGTTGGGAGCCGGTGGTCAAAGCCTTGATTTCCAAGGTGAAAAGCGCAAAGCCAGGTGTGCCATCCAGTTCCAAGCCGGAAACTGTTTCCTTAAAATCGAAACTGAAAGACCAATTAAAAAACATAGCTCGAAGTGGCCTGGGTTACCTCTTCGCGGACAGGGCTCGAAGGATCGGTTGCGATTTGTACCATGAGCCTAATTTTCTGCCTTTTGATGTTGATGCCCCGACCTTGTCGACCATTCATGATCTTTCAGTCCTTCGCCATCCGCAATGGCATCCCAGGGACCGCGTTCATGAATTTGAAACCAGGTTTGAAAAAACAATCCGTGACTGCACCCATTTCCTGACTCCATCCGAGTATGTGAAACAGGAATTGGCAACAGAATTTGGCATATTGCCTGAAAAGATCACTGCCACTCCCCTAGGCATTCGTGCTGGACTTTCCCCCCTTCCCATTCCGGAGGCGCGGGCGGTGCTCAAGGAGCTAAACCTCCCACAGAAGTATTTCCTGCATCTGGGCACAATAGAACCTCGTAAAAATCTCCTTTTCCTGATGCAGGTTTATTGTGGACTTCCCCTGAGAGTGCGGGAGCAGTATCCGTTGTTGCTGGTGGGGGGTTGGGGTTGGAACGCGGAAAAGGAGGCCCGTTACTATGAGGAAACGGCAAGGCATCATAATGTGATTCTTTCCGGTTACATTCCGGATCAAAAGATTTCCGCGGTTTACAATTGTGCCCGGGTCCTTCTTTCTCCCTCCCACTACGAGGGATTCGGCCTTCCGCCTGTTGAAATGATGGCCTGCGGAGGAGCTGTGCTCGCGTCCAAGATTGGTGCCCACCAGGAGGTGTGCGGAACCACCGCGTCTTATTTTGATCCCGCTGACAACGATGCTTGGCGTGATGCCCTGCTGCGGATTGCCTGGGATGATGAATGGCACAGGAATTTAAGAAAAGGCTCAGTTGAAAAAGCAGGAGGATTTTCATGGCGGCAATGCGCCTTGAATACCTATTCAGCCTATGGGAAAGTTTTGAACCTTGCGCCTGAAAATTTCGTTGAGAAAAATATGATGAAAAAAGCCTGCTGATGTCATTTGGGCTGGATTTGGTAAACAGTCATCACATAGGCTCTCATGTCATTTCGGTAGGTTGTCGGGCCCGACACTTCAACTTTTTGGTTTAAAAACACATCAAGATTCTGGCCCGGTGCGGGCACCAAGTAAATCAATGGCCTGCCCTGTTGTGATTCAATGTAATACGATGGGTCGTAACCTTGAGGTCTGCCTGCTTTTCGAAGGAAACCAGGTCCTACCCCGCTGCCTGATCCAGAATTGATGGGTTTTAAAGGTGTGGGAGTTGGGCCGTTTGACTGTGGCACCATGTTTGCATTGGGTGCTGTGCCGACTGGCATCGTGGGCGCGGGGTTTTGGGTGTTGGAAACTGCCTGCACCAAAGGCTTGTTATAAAGCTTGGGTTGCCCGGGCGCGCAAGCTTGAATCGTATTGGTATTTCCCCGGGATGCGCAATCCCGTAACCATGCGGCCCTGCCGTATGCCTGACTTGAAAACATCGGCTGGCTGCAGGCGAAATCCTGCCCTATCTGGGTATATAGCCTGATAGCTTCGGTGGACTGCCCCGCTGATTCAGCGCTGATCGCCTGGGACCATCGCAAGTTTGGGTCGCAATTTGGCACCGAGGCATTTGCGTTGATTATGGAATTTGTTGATGTGGGAGTTGCAGGGTTGGCACTCAAACCAGAGGCTCCCGCAGGTGCGGGGGTATTTGCCTGCACCGCTTGTTTTCCAATCGCCTCGCAACGGATGTAGCGTAATTCATTTTCGGGGGGAACTATGGGAATCCAATTTTCCTTCCCGTCTGATTGGGCTGCCCCGAGTGATTTCACCTGGGTGCCTCTCGCCAATCTGGCGCTTTCAAGGGTTGGCTTGGTATTTAAAACCGCACTACCTATGTACACAGGAGCTTTGTTTCCATCGTTGATTTGAACGAGGTAGTTTGGCTGGTTGGGAACAATTCTTTGGAGAAACTTCGCTTGAATCCAGGAAAATGATCCTTCAGGCGGACGAATGGCAAGCCAGCCATCCGCACGCTCCTGCACCACGGTTATCGTGTCACCCGTTCTTAAATTGTTTGTGCCATATAGTTTTGAATCGCTACCAGGCCCAGATCGCACCTCCGCATTTGGCAGAATTATTCGGGCGGAGTAGGGAACTGTGGCGGTCCCCGTCGCTGGTGCGGACTGGTTTGATATTAAAATCAGAAGTGCTAAAAATCCTTGCATGTTTTCATCCGCTCTAGGGCTAAAAAATCTCACATCTCTTAATCGGCCAATGGCATGTAAATTCTGAACCGGGATTAAAAAAATGAAGCTTAGTTATGCTAAATAATCTTGAATTATTTGATGAATTGGGGGTTATGCTTATCTAAACCACCCATTTTTATTAAATATGGGTCGAATCCAAGAGGGCCAAACACGGGTTATCAATTGCGAAATTTTGATGATTTTGGTTTTTCTTTGTTAAGTCTTGTCAGCAGGATGTTTATAATGCGCCTGAGTATTGAAATTTTTACCTGATGAGAAAAAAAGATAAGGATAATTCGCATGGGAAACCCCACTAAACTTGCCTCGTGGAAAGCTCTTGAAGCCCATAAGAAGGAGATGGAAAATGTGCAGATGAGGGATCTTTTTGCCGCTGATCCCGCGCGCTTCGACAAGTTTAATATCCAGTTTCAGACGATTCTCCTGGATTACTCTAAAAATCGAATCAATGAGAAAACCATGTCCCTGCTTTTTGATCTTGCAAGGGAGGCCAATGTTCATGGTGTCGCCAAGCAAATGTTCAACGGTGAAAAAATCAACACCACCGAGGACCGGGCTGTTTTGCACATCGCCCTGCGTAACCGATCCAACAGGCCGATCATGGTTGATGGCAAAGATGTGATGCCTGAAGTCAATGCGGTGCTCGCGCACATGAAAGAGTTCAGCAACGCTGTCCGCTCCGGTTCCTGGAAAGGATACACGGGCAAAACCATAACTGATGTTGTGAACATTGGTATTGGTGGTTCCGACCTTGGGCCTGTGATGGTTACCGAGGCTCTAAAGCCCTATTCAAAGCGTGATCTCCATGTGCACTTTGTGTCCAACATTGATGGCACCCATATTTCCGAGACACTCAAGAACCTGAATCCCGAGACGACCCTGTTCATAATCGCCTCCAAGACTTTCACCACCCAGGAAACCTTGACGAACGGCCATTCCGCAAAGGATTGGTTCCTTAAGAGCGCCAAGGATGTCGCCCATGTCGCAAAGCACTTTGTAGCTCTTTCAACCAACACCCCCGAGGTTTCCAAGTTTGGTATCGATACCAAAAACATGTTCGGTTTCTGGGATTGGGTTGGAGGGCGATATTCTTTCTGGTCCGCGATCGGGCTTTCCATCGTTCTTTCCATAGGCATGGATAATTTCGAGGAACTTTTGACCGGGGGCCACCTTGTTGATGAATACTTCCTCAATACCCCGCTTGAGAAAAACATCCCCGTTATCATGGGCTTGATTGGCGTTTGGTATAATAATTTCTTCGGCGCGCAGACCCATGCCATTCTTCCCTATGACCAGTACATGCATCGTTTCAGCGCTTATTTCCAGCAGGGTGACATGGAATCCGATGGCAAAAGTGTCACCAAGGATGGCGAGGCCTGCACCTGGTCCACTGGCCCGGTGATCTGGGGCGAACCCG
>SYCV01000052.1 GCA_005786805.1 Planctomycetia bacterium
CCCAAAATATACCAGGGCATTTTTCTCGAGTCATAACCACCATTTTTATGAATTGAAAAAGGTTTATTCGGATAATCGGGAAATGAATAAGTTTTTAGAGTGAAATTACCCGAGGACTCCGGGATTATTTCCTCAACTGTCACATCCTTTTCAGTATAAATCGAACTTGCATTGAATCGGGAGGGCTCACGCGTGTCATATTTGAATCCGGGTCTCTCATTCACGGCCAACCTAAGCGTATATCCTGTTTTTTCCTCAGTATAAATCGCAGTACCAAGGTTGTGATTGACTATCAGGCTATGCGCGAGATTGTTCAATAATAATTGATAGTCCACCTTGTTGTTTGCAATCTTGAACGAAAAACGATCAGTAACCTCGATGATATCTTCAGCATCCTGGAGAAAATTTTCCACCTTGATGTTGATCGATTGGGACAGCAGATGCCCAAGCTCATGGGTGTAGCTCACTCTCGCAGTGTAGGAAAGTCTGATACTTATCAGGGTTATTGTAAGCCCACAAAACAAGGTCAACCCGATAAAACATATCAGCAAGGCTGTTCTAAGACGATACATGCTAAGCAGGGAAAATTTCATGCACTAAATCTCATCAGGATATTACACAAATTTAAGTTATACCCTATTTGGACAAAAGATTTACCGCAAAAGATGCCAGCCAATGTTCACCGGCATAATCACCGCTGCTGACATGACCTAAAGCGGCATTGGCATGTTTATGCGCACTTTCCAAAAATATCATGCGCCTCGGATCATCCATTGGGAGCGACATGCCTATATTCCTCATGCACCATGCGCGACTAAGGTTCAAACCATCAAGGTGGACTATCTGCGGGTCGCTGCGGTCAGAAACAATCGCGGGGTTGAATAAACTTGCCGGTTCACTTTTCAAAAGGCTGGGATAAAACCTATCAAGCCAAGAGGAAAAATCCTTTTGGGAAAGTATTCTCCGCATCAAGTCAGCTTCCATAAGGCTGGGGGAAAAGAAATCAGCGCCGTCAGGTTCCCATTTGGCGGGGATATCCTTGTCTTTCATGTAGTAGGATTTTGCCACTGTCACCAAAAGTTCCTCAAGTTCCCTATTCTTCATCTGCCTCGAATAATCAAGGGCGTAAGTCAATCCAAAAGCCGTGTTGGAATGCACGCCACTTCTTATGGGATAGGTTTGGCGGGGGAAAAATTCCATGTAACGCTTGACGATCAAGTCCTCAAGTGGCTTCAAGCACCCTGCCAATTCCCTTCCCATCGGGTCATCCCAGGAATGAAGTTCCAAAGCGAGTTTCAAAAACCATGACCAGCCATAGGGTCTTTCAAAGGATTTGCTCTCAGGCTTCAGGAAGAATTCCACCTCAGCCAGCAAATTTTCCCTTGTGATATTTTTTGTCAATGCTTTCCGGATTTCCCCCGCGACCTTTATCTGGGGGAACTGCTTCAATATCTTCACCAGCATCCAATGACCATGAACCGAGCTATGCCAGTCATAGCAACCGTAAAAGGCAGGATAAAGTTGTTTTGGGCCCAGGACATCCCTGGGACTCTCAAGCACATTGCCTGGTTTGTTGGGGTATTCACGGTGAATGTTCCTGAGTGCCAGGCCTGCGAATTTTAAGGCTTGCTCTTCACTGAGTTGCAGCATGAAACCTTCCGGTGATTTGGTTTGCCCCACCATTGGATTGCTTCCAAGGAGGCAGAATAAAAAAACAAGGCAGAATCTTGACATCAGGAACCCTTTTTCTTTTCAGCTTTTTTCGCGGCACCCTTCGAATAATTCTTCCACCAATCCGGGCCCTCAGCCTCGATCTCTTTGGTGAGTTTTTTCACTTCCGCCACCATCTCTGAAAGTCTGGCCTGGTGCTTTTCATTGATCATTTCTTTTTCACCAGGATCCTCCCGGAGATTATAAAGTTCAAACTTGGTCATTTCCTCATTCGCGATGATTTTCCAGTCCCCCTGTCGCATTGCGATTTTCATCACCCCGGGCGCGATATCACAATGCCAATAAAGCGGTTTGGCCCTTTTCACCTCGGACTTTGACAAGGCATCAAGGAGATTACCACCATCAATAACACGGTCCTGGGGAATCCTGGTACCCCCGGCAGTGCAGGCCATGCCAAAAAAGTCGGAGCCGATCACAGGAACATCACAGGTGATATTCGCATCCACATGACCCGGCCATCGCACAATTCCCGGAACCCGTATACCCCCCTCATAAACCGCACGCTTTCTCCCACGCAGACCGCCAGTTGTGCCTCTGCCTGGAGATTTTATCCCATCACCCTCGGGACCGTTGTCCGAGGTGAAAAAGACCAGGGTGTTTTCAGAAAGCTTCATGTCATCCAATGACTTCATCAATTTCCCAAATGCATCGTCCATCTGGGTCACATCCGCGAGGTACTCAAGCTGGACCTTGTCCTCGATGCCCTCATACATTTTTTTATAACGCTCGGCAGCGGCAATGGGGTAATGAGGTTCGTGGCTCCAAACAGAAAGAAAAAACGGTTTCTCCCTGTCCCGCTTGTTAGCCAGCCAATCGATGGCTTCCTTGACTATATAAGGTGCTGAATGGTCATCTGTCATTGGAACGGGTTGGCCATTGCGGACAAAGTTAACCGGGAAGGCATGGCTTGGCCCCGCGTTGTTTTGGGTCGCCATCCAGTGATCATAACCATGGTCATTGGGTTGGGGCTGGGTGGGTTTATTAAAATGCCCGTTGAGATGCCACTTGCCCACATGGCATGTACTGTATCCGGCTTGTTTAAGGAGAAGGGGCAGGGCGAGTTCACTTTTTCGGAGATGGATCTCGCGATTTTCAGGAATCCAAGTGAACACCCCGTTGCGATAAGGAGTACGACCGGTTAGCAAGGCGGATCGCGATGGTGAACAAACAGCACCCGCGCTGTAGCACTGGGTGAATTTTGCCCCCTGCCTGGCAAACGCATCCAGGTTTGGAGTTTTACAAAGTTTATTCCCAAAGCAACCAAGATCACCCCATCCAAGATCATCCGCCAGGAAGAGAATGATGTTGGGAGCCTTGGCAGCTTGGACTGGCAGGCCAATCAGGAATAGAAAAAAAACAGCCACTGTGAAAGTTGATGATTTCATGATCATTCTCAAAAATCCGGGAATATTTTAAACTGAAAGAACAAATCCAGAAGTATAAATTACACAAAGAATTGGAGGGAAAGGATAAAAAAGTAAAAAAGCTTGGAACATATCGATGACATTAATGCTTATTTATCCTGTTAAATAAGATAAAAACAGGGTTATCTCAAAACCCGCCTTACCCGAAAAGTCCCAAATTGCTATAAAAACCTACTGTATGCGAAAAAGCCGTTGTTGAAAAACATCGGGAGTAAACAAAAGGAGATGTATCATGCCAGCTTCAAGACCACGGACAACTGCTTGGAAAAAACGAACCAAGATACGCAAGGCAAAACTGCTTAAGGCGTATGACACAAAGCTCGGAATCCCCCCCTCAATCATGGTGGTCAAGAAAAAGGGACCGAAGGTTTCCAAGAAGAAACCCGGCACCGCACCTGCAAAGGCGGCACCCGCAGCGAAATCCACACCTGCTGCCAAAGGCGCCAAGAAATAATCAGACACACCAAAACAAAAAGAGTCCGGGAATCCAATATCCCGGGCTCTTTTTTTATCTAGCCCTAGTCTTTTTTCCTTTGATCGAGAACAGGTGTTTGAAAACCCTCGATGGTATTTGCGGTCAGCGTCATCTGACCGGTCTTTGGCCCGAATCGAAAGCCCACTCTTTTTGCACTTTCACGCTTTTCGACAAGTTGGTTCCCAATGAACCTCAAGCCCTCGGTTTCCCCCTCGACATCAATCGCGACCGCATCAGGCCCGCCGGTGTTTTCAACGAGGTTTTTTTCCACCGTGTTGTTGTGCCCCGCGAAGGCCTTGCCTCTTTCCGCGCGAAATAATATCCCGGATCTGCCACTCATCTTGACATGGTTTTGCAAAATCAAATTGTCTGTGTCCCGATGACCCACTGAAATGCCAATCCGATTTGACTCGACCTTGTTTTCAAAGGCGACACCATATTTGACACCCCAGCAGAAGAAAATGCCTATGTCATTATCCTTGATGATGTTTGACTTGATCAACGGTCTTTGCGAACCACTTCCGGGATGCAACCCCAAGCCCGCATGATTAAGACTCTGGCATTCCTCGACGGAAACATCATGGCAAATCTGCCAACTGATCCCATCGCCATTGTTGTTGCGCGCAATCACCTTTTGAATCCTTACATCCCTGCAATCCTGCAGGAAGATACAACCTGAATGATTTCCATCGAGGTTTTCATTGTTGGCTCGATTTCCATCAATGGCCAGGTTTTCAATTCCCAGACCATGAACATACTCACCCGTGATCAAGGGAAACAAAGTCGCGGCGTAGGAGTCCGACATCAGCCAGAGATTTTCCCTCAATGCCCTGTCCAATTTGAAGCGGTTGCCAGACTTTGCCACCAAGGTGCGCTTGATGACAGTGCTTCCGCCATTATGTGGATTTTTACAACGCAGGCATATACCGTCGCCAACATTGAAACCCGTGGCGTCAGCCAGCGTGATTTCCTGGTCATACCAATCTGAATCAACCAATATCTTTGTCTTGACCATGGGAGTCTTGAAAAGGATGGTATCAGGACCACTTCCAACAATCCTTACATTGCTGTTCAAATGGATCGCATTTCGAAGATGGAAAACACCCTCAGACAACCGCACTGTTCCCCCGCCTAGCCTTGAAACATAATCAACCCCGGCTTGGATTGCCTTGTCATCATTACCAACTATCGGGCCTTTTTTAACGCCTACATCGATTGTCAACTTCTCATTCCAGTCCGGCTCGATGGCTGTGTCGCCCGAAGTGGCCCTTGGCTCTTTAACCCTTGCCAAATGTCCCATGTCAGGGGACTTATCAGCAATAACGGCACCTGATGCAGCCAGGACACCCGAAGTGCCGAGAAAATTCCTCCTATCCACATTTTTCATAAAACGATCAGGCATGGCGTGACTTCCTCAATGGTTTCATGGTATCTATCAGTATTATTTCATAGTCGAACGAAACTGCAAAACACTTTGGCGGACCCGGAAACAAATGAGCCTCGGAAAAAGAATATTCCTTTGGAGTTGGCTTCTCTTCCTGATTGGATGCGCAGGGTATTATGTTTTCCACTCCGATGAATTCACCCCACGCCATATCATCGATTTCATAAGGAGATTTGAAGGCCATCTGCTGGCGGTTTATTTTTTAGTCAGCTTTCTAAGGGGATTCACCCTGGTACCCAGCACGCCATTTGTGATTGCGGGGTTGTTGCTTTTCCCGGAGAACAAATTTGCCGTGTTGCTCATAAGCCTGGGAGGGATACTATTCTCGGCAACCCTGATCTACTTTCTTTCTGAATTTCTTGGGTTTGACAAATATTTTGAAAAAGCCGCACCGGAAAAAATCACAAGGATAACTTCTAAAATAAACAGTCCCTGGGGATTTTTATTCGTGGTTGCCTGGGCTTTTTTCCCCCTGGCGCCCACCGACCTGGTCTGTTACCTGGCAGGCACCACACGCATGAATTATTTAAGATTCATCATTGCGATCGCCATGGGTGAATTGGCAATCTGCCTTTTTTACACTTATTCCATTGGCAGCGTAAATGTTTTGGAGTGATTATTTTTCAAGGAGTATTCGAAGCATTCTTCGCAATGGTTCCGCGGCACCCCATAACAATTGGTCGCCGCAAGTGAAGGCTCCAACGAATTCTGGGCCCATGGCGAGTTTGTGCAATCGGCCGACGGGAATTGTCAGGGTCCCTGTAACCGCAGCAGGGGTCAATTCTTTTTCGGAAGCCTCCCGCTCATTGGGAACAACTTTCACCCAGGAATTACCCGATGCGATTATTCGGTGGATTTCATCAAGCGGAACATCTTTCTTCAGCTTGACTGTCAGGCCCTGGGAATGACAACGCATGGAACTGATTCGAACACATATGCCATCTATGGGAATGGATCCCGGAGTTCGAAAGGCAGGCAGCCCAAGAATCTTGTTGCACTCGGCGCCACCTTTCCACTCTTCCTTGGATTGCCCATGCTCATAAGGAACATCAATCCATGGGATCAAACTACCCGCAAGGGGAACGCCCCTGAAATTCTTGGTGGGAATTTCCTGCGATCGAAGCACACCCGCGACCTTGCGGTCAATCTCAAGTATCGCTGATGATGGATCAGAAAGCTCAGGCTTGACTGCATCATGCAAGGCGCCCATCTGCAGGAGAAGTTCCCGCATGTTTTGCGCCCCCGCCCCGGATGCCGCCTGATAGGTCATTGCGGAAATCCACTCAACCAGGTTGGCCTTGAATAGCCCTGCCATCCCCATCAGCATAAGGGATACCGTGCAATTACCCCCGACCCAGTTCCTTGTTCCCTTGGAAAGGGCGGCGTCAATAACCGGTCTATTTACCGGGTCCAGAATGATCACGGCATCATCATTCATTCTCAAGGTTGACGCCGCATCGATCCAATGACCCTTCCAACCATGGGCACGAAGCTTGGGAAAAACCTCCTTGGTGTAATCACCACCCTGGCAGGAAATAACAATATCGAGTTTTGAAAGTGATTCGATATCCGAGGCATTCTTGAGATCTGGGGCTTTTTTACCCGCTAATACAGGGGCTTTTCCACCAGCGGCAGAGGTTGAGAAATAAACAGGCTCAATCAAGTCAAAATCTTTTTCCTCGACCATGCGCTGCATCAACACCGACCCGACCATGCCACGCCAGCCGACCAAACCTACCTGGTTCATTTCAACTTCCCAAAAGAATGACTACAAAAAACCCAATGTTATGATATGAAAAAACAGAAGCGCCTATTTACCCAACCTCTGGCGCATCAGCTTTGAAAGTTCCGCTATCGTGCCCTTGTGAGCGGGGTCATTTGCCAGGTTTTTCAACTCCTTCGGGTCTGTTTCATGATCGTACAGTTGCACGCCATCCCTTCCCTGGTTCCATTCGGTGTAGCGATAACGCTCGTTTCGAATGGTGTACCCGTTGATGTTTTTTCCGAGGATCGTCTGGGTGATGGCAGGGCGGTTCCATTGGGACTTTGGGTCTTCAAGCAAAGGTTTCAAGCTTTTACCATCAAGATATTCCGGTTGTTTCAACCCACAGAGATCAGCCAGGGTGGGATAGATATCCAGCATTTCCACGGTTCGTGGAGAACTGGAATTATTCGATTTGGACTTGGGATCAACGATAATCAAGGGGACCCGGGCGGATTCCTCAAAGATACTTCGCTTCTGCCACAAACCATGTTCTCCCATGTGATACCCATGATCGGAGGTGAAGACAATAATGGTGTCGTCAGCAAGCTTGAGCCGATCAAGTTCATTGATTATTCTACCCACCTGGGCATCCATGAAACTAATGCTTGCAAGGTAAGCCTGGGTTGCTTTTTTTCTCAGATCATCCGTCAGTTTTTCCTCTTCTTTTTTAAAACTGAGAAAAGCAGCCTCGGGCACGCCTTTCTTATGATCTGGATCAACCACTGGAAGAGTGATTTTATCGAGCGGATAAAGTTCAAAATATTTCTTGGGGGCCACATAAGGGGTATGAGGACGGTATAAGCCAACCGCGAGAAAGAATGGTTTGTCCTTCATCTGGTTCATAAGTTTGATGGTTTCCGTTGCGCCGATGCCATCGGTTTGTTCCTCATCTTTTCCATCTGCAGCAAGCCAGCTAAGAGTTCCGCCAAACTGACCCTTTGCAAGCGAAAAAATCTGGGGTTCATCATCCTTGTCACGCCCCCTGGGGTTTATAACTTTTTCCCAGGACTGTGGGTCGTCCAGCCCGCTGGTTCCAATCCCGTTGGGCACATTGTAGTGGTATAGCTTTCCAACCCGGGCAACCGAGTAGCCATTGTTTTTAAAAAGCTCGGGCATGGTGACAGTGTTGGGAATGGTTTCCCGGAAGTGTGGAGACCCCCCAAACTTGCCCTGCGTTGCAGGGCCAGGATTGGTTTTCACCCCGTTGATATCCGGCCTTCGACCAGTAAGAAAGGATGTCCTGCTCGGACTGCAAAGAGGGAATTGGCAATAGGCTTTTTCAAATTTAACACCCCGCTTTGCAAGGGCGTCAAGGTTTGGGGTCTTCGCCAGTGGATGACCATAACATGCCAATGAGGTGTTCAAATCATCGCTGATAATGAACAAGATGTTTTTTTTCTCCGCTGCATGAAGAGTGGTGGCGAAAAATAAAAATAATGGGGCTAATATTTTTGCATACATCATCATAATTCCTTGTTGTTTGAATCCTTATTCCATTAGGCTAATGTGAACAAGAGGATATCGCCAACAAATTATAGAATTCATAAACACCGGAATTAACAGTTAAACCAGGGTGACCAATGACCGTTACAAGATTTGCTGTCTTAATGATTTTATCCGCGATCATGAACCCCATGAAGTCTCCAGCGGAGCCAATCAACACCAACAAGCTTGAAGCAATCAAGGGTGTGGTCGAGGAGGCTATTGAAAAGAAAAAAATCCCAGGGGCCGTGGTCCTTGTGATCAGCCAGGGCAAAACCGTGTACAAGAAAGCTTTTGGCAATAAAGCGCTTGAACCCGCGGTCGAGCCCATGACCACCGACACGATTTTTGACCTGGCCTCACTTACAAAGCCCATCGCGACGGGAACATCAATTTTTAAATTGGTGGAAAAAGGGAAGCTACGCCCGAGTGACAAAGTCAAAACTCACCTCCCTGAATTAACCAATGCAAATTGGGAAACAATCACATTGGAGCACCTGTTGACACACACATCGGGCCTGCCTGCGGGTAATGGCCTGGGTGATTACAAGGATGGCATGGCTAATGCGATCAAAAGAATCAATGAATTAAAACTTGCAGCTCCTCCGGGCGAGCGATTCACCTACAGTGACATAGGATTCATCTTGCTGGGTGAAATCGTGGAAAGAACCTCGGGCAAAAGCCTTGATCTATTTTCCCGGGATGAAATCTTCCTGCCATTGGGCATGAAGGAGACGGGTTATAATCCACCGGAAGCATTGAAGGGCAGGATCGCCCCCACGCAAAAAGAAAAGGATGGAATATTGAGGGGAACCGTACATGACCCCAGGGCCAGATTACTCAAGGGCGTCGCGGGCCATGCGGGCCTTTTCTCCAGCGTGGATGACCTTGCGCTTTACGCCTCAATGATATTGAAACCTGACAACGAAAAGGGATTGTCCGCGGCAAGCATACGAACAATGACCCAGGCCAGGGCGGTGCCAAATGGCTGGCGCACCTTTGGCTGGGATTGCGACACGGTATTCAGCTCCAACAGGGGGGAACTTTTCCCCAGGGGCTCAACTTTCGGCCACACGGGTTTCACCGGGACATCCATCTGGTTCGACCCCGCGTCAGAAACTGCCGTAATTTTCCTGAGTAATCGTGTCCATCCGGATGGCAAAGGCGATGCGACACCCGTGCGCAACAAAGTGGCCACCATAGTGGCATCGGCTATTGGCAGCAGGACAGCGACCACGCCAAAACAAGTTCTTCCCGGTATTGAAATTCTGAAGCGTGAAAACTTTGCCAGGCTTAAAGGCGCAAGGGTGGGACTGGTGACAAATCACTCCGGCAAAGATAACTCAGGAACCAGTACCATCGATCTACTGCACAACGCTCCAGATGTCAAACTGATGGCCTTATTCAGCCCGGAGCATGGAATCCGGGGCATGGTGGATGCAAAGGTGGCTGATTCCAAGGATGAAAAAACAGGCTTGCCCGTATTCAGCCTCTATGGGGAAAGACGAAAGCCAACTTCCACCCAATTGGAGGGAATTGACACTCTTGTTTATGATATTCAAGACGCTGGTTGCAGGTTTTACACCTATATAAGCACTTTGGGTTTGGTCATGGAGGCGGCATCAGAAAAAGGCATCAAGGTTTTGGTCCTTGACAGGCCAAACCCGATTGGAGGCAAGTCTTTCAATGGCCCGATGCGCGATGAAGTGAAAGAATCCTTCGTGGCTTTTCATAATCTGCCTGTAAGGCATGGGTTGACCATCGGTGAACTTTCAAGATTATTTTTATTGGAACGCAAAGGAGCTGATGGCAATCCTCTCGCCTGCAAACTGGAGGTGGTTGCGATGGAAAACTGGAATCGTTCAGACATGTATGATGCCAGCGGGCTTGAATGGGTTTATCCCTCACCAAATCTTCGAACCCTGGCGGCTGCATTCCTTTATCCTGGAATCGGGCTTTTGGAAACAACCAATATCAGCGTTGGAAGAGGCACAGACAGGCCATTTGAATGGTTTGGCGCCCCTTGGATGGACAACATCCAGCTAGCTGTTTTGTTAAACCAGCAGAACCTTCCGGGAGTGCGCTTTGTTCCTGTAAAGCAAACCCCCAGCTCAAGTGTGTTTGCAAACAAGTCGTGCAACGGCCTGCATGTATTCATTGACAACTGGGGTACTTTTGAGCCTTTAAAAACAGGAATCGCAGTCGCATGGGCCCTGAGAAAAATCCACCCGATGGACTGGAAAATTGAAAAGTACAACACCCTGCTTTTAAACAAGGTGACACTCGATGCAGTATCGGCAGGCAGACATTACTCGGAAATAGAGAAGCTTTGGCGCGCCGACCTTGCCGCCTATGATCTCCGCAGGAAAAAAATACTTCTTTATCCCGATTCCAACTGATCGCAATGCCTAATTTTTCCTCGCAAGCACCACAAACCGTTTTTGATCAAGATAGTCGCGCGTTAGTGAGAATGTGTCGATCTGCGTCCAGGGAAATGCGATCCTGCCCACATCGATGAGGCACGGGTCGAAACAAAAGTAAGTGACATCCCTTCCATCGGTATCCACAGGAAGGGGCTTGATGAACCTGCCATAGTAATAGGTGAATTTGTGATTGGTTATACCCAGGCTCACTAGGTTCACATCAGGGGGAAGATGACTCTTGATCCTGGCCATCTCCTCAAGCGTTTTTTCACTTCGCTGTACTTTCACATCCATGAAATATCCAAGGTTGAAAACCAGCAGAGCCAGGGTGATCAGGCAAAGATTCATCATTGTCTTTTGCAAACAAGCCAGCATCCAAACACCGATCACAAAAAACGAAGCGGAGTAAAACGCCATCCATGGCAGGGGCAATGTCCAGCGATCAAAAGTAAATCTTGGAATCCTGAAGGGCAATAAGGCAATGACTAATCCAACAAGTATGAAAATCCCAGCCATCAGGCATGTAAACCTTATCCATGGTTTTCTGCCCAAGGCATCAGTGGAAACAAAACCAACCTCCGCCACCGCACCCATGAAAATCGCAAGCATGGGATACAAGGTTGCAAAATACCGAGTCTGCCCACCAGGCGGAATCCAGACTGTCAGAAATGCAAAACCACAGGCAAATAATGCGAACATCAACGCGGGCTTGTAGGGAGAAAGCCGGTCGCGAAACGAGGGCAGCAGGTATGCGGGAAGAAGTATCGACCAGGGGAGAATCGAGCCGAAGATCTCGAGGGGATAAGTGCCAAGGTGTTTGAAAAAATGAGCCATATTCCAGGAATGAAATCTTGATGCTGTGTCATTAAGCCACAAGGCTTTCGCTTCAGCAGCACCATGAAGTGAAATGTAAGGCAGCATCCAGGCAGCGACCACCGCAATGGTGCATGATAAACCCGCAAGCATGGGGATTGTGAAAAGATAGCGCATATTCCGCGAATACAACAGGTAGAAAAAAACACTGGC
Source organism: Planctomycetia bacterium (assembly GCA_005786805.1). Taxonomy (GTDB): domain Bacteria; phylum Planctomycetota; class Planctomycetia; order Gemmatales; family Gemmataceae; genus UBA969. The sequence continues at coordinate 11,771 of SYCV01000052.1, forward strand.
GCAAAAATAAGCCAGCGGCTGCAAACCACCCTTGCAAAGCGAAGCCAGGCCCACAAAAGCACCTGCACTCATCCAGGTTGCGAAAGCAGGCCATTTCCCCTCATAACCCCAATGCCAAAGCATGAGTGAACCACTTAAAAATAAAATGTAAACCGCCTCGGGTTCCGCCTTCTGGCTCATGATCATGATTTCGCCATTGGTCGCAAATGCCAGAGCGCTGGCAAAAGCCCCCACTTGTGAAAAAAAATTGCGCGCGTAAGTGTAAATCAAAAGGCTGGTAAGAAGCACCGCAACCGCGGAGGGGAAGCGAACCGAATAGGGATCATAATTACCAAACAGGATTGAACTACCCAGCATCAACCATGAACTCAAGGGAGGGTTGCTTAGAAAAAGCTCGCCCTGCTCCCTTGGGGTGATGTAATCATTGAAATATCGCATTTCAAAGGCAACAAGGGCCCTGCGCGTCTCTTCCCCCCTCATGGTTAATATTCCCAATCTTGGAAATAAACCAATGGTTAGGAGAAGGACCAAAATCCAGAATGTTTTCTCCCTCATAGTTGCGGAAAAAACATTTCGAAAAGCAGGTTGAACAGCTTCCATCAAAAATTAATCCATCAATACACTGATTTCATCACATCCATGTTTTTTGGAGGCTATCTTTCTGAAAAAGCCAGCCACCAAAAATGATTTGGAAGATGGGATCGATGTTATCATTTTCAGGATTAAAATAAAAAGCCCAGGTTCTCTGGATCAAAGAGATACCCGGGCTTTTTAACGTGGTCAGAGTCGGGATTGAACCGACGACCCCAGCCTTTTCAGGGCTGTGCTCTACCGGCTGAGCTATCTGACCATCCTGGAGCGGGTTCAGGTTACCCCTAAGCCACGCTTCATGCCATTGAATAGGCAATTTAAAACTATCGTAATATTTCCCCAGCGTCAACAACAGGGAACATTATTACCTTATCTTATTTGTTGCACGAACCATCACCAATCCACCATTGGCTCCGGGAATTCCACCCTCAACCAACAACAAATGGTTTTCCACATCAATCTTCACCACGGTCAGGTTGCGCACTGTCACTCGCTCAGCACCATAACGACCAGGCATCGGGCGACCTTTCTTTGGTCGACCACTACCTCGGTTACTTGCCATTGAGCTTGTGCTACCAATTGATCGATGCACCTTCTTGGCACCGTGACTTGCTGGCAAACCAGCATAATTATCCTTTTTCATGGTACCGGCAAAACCACGACCCTTGGTTGTGCCGATCACATCCACATTCTTGATATCCTTGAATACTTCATCAACTGTCAGCACTTTGCCCACGGTGATGTCGGCATTCGCTTTTTCAAGCCGGAATTCACGAATATACTTTTGTGGCTCACAGTTTGCCTTGGGAGGAAACTGGGTGCCTGCAGGTGCCTTCTTCCTGCGGTTTGATTCCATGTCGCTGGAAATATGACCACGCTCGGCCTTAGAGGCTTTGCGACGGGGCTTATCTTCAAAACCCAATTGCACCGCATCGTAACCATCCCGTGCTATGTCGCGTACCTGCAATACGGGGCAGGGGCCAAGCTTGATAACCGTCACAGGATGTACTTTACCTTCATCATTGTAAATCTGGGTCATACCGACCTTGATTCCAAGTAATCCGATTGGCATTGCTGATTCTCCATCTAAATAAGCAACTGTCTTAACCCGGGCGGGAGCCCGATGAGCATCATTGCCGAGCCTTTTTAGGGACTCTAGTTCGTGAACTTTTAAATTAGGAAGGAAATTGAAGTTTGTCCACCCGGATTTTCATTTATAGGCCTTTCTGGACACATTATTCTTGCTATCATCGATAAAGCAGGAATTATAAAATCCAAAACCTCAATAAACAATGAATCATCTAATATGCGGGAATTTGGCCATAATATTAAGCCTGACAGGGTTTTTTGGCTATTTATTCGGGGCGGGAGGCGAGGACGAGTGGAAATTTGATGTCTTGCATCGAAAAAGTGGCCTGCCCTTCAAAGGATTACTGGTTTCTGAATCCCCTAACCAAGTGGTTTTCAAGTGTATCGTGAGGAAACCAGGTTCTCCAACCCTTATTTTCACGGAAAACTTTGAAAAATCGACCATTTTAAAAATCGACAGGCTACCCGAATCTGAGCGAAATCAATTGGCTTCCAAGCTGGAGGCACTTGCAAAAGAGCGTGAACGATTCGCCAATACCCTGCGGTCACTCGACCCAAAATCTCCCGCTGGTAAAAATTCCATCGACTATGTGAAACTTGAAAAAGCCGACTGGCCCACAAGCAATAAGGGAAATGCTTATTCCTACACATCCCAGTATTTCACACTTTTAACCAACTCCCGACCGGAAATGGCCCAGCTTGCAGCCATCCAACTCGAGCAGGTTTACTCAGCCTATGCGAGAACTCTTCCACCCAGGCGAACCAATATAAAACCAACCACAATCCTTCTCACCAATTCTGTTGAGGAATATCTTTCCATTCTAAAGACCCGGGGCATCAACATCAAAAACCCGGCATATTTCGACCTTGAAAAAAACCAAGTGATCTGTGGCAGCGACCTCGACAGGTTAAGTAATTCCCAGGAGGAAATAGGCGCCTTTCATGCCAAAGCATTGCAGGACCTGCAAAAAAGGGAAAATGACCTTAAACAACTTTATAAAAACAAGGTGCCCGCGGATCTTAATGCCGCCCTTCTCGACAACCGAAAAAAAATCAAGCAAGCCGATGAAGCCAACCTGGAAATGGTCAAGAAAGAGCGTGGGAAACTTTTTGAAAGACTTTACCATGAGGCTTTTCACGCTTATCTTTCCTCGGCTGTTTTCGAAACCCGGGAAGGAGGGATACCTGTCTGGCTGAACGAGGGGCTTGCCCAAATATTTGAAGCTGCTGTTTTTGAAATTGGGGAACTTCGAATAGGCCATGCCGACAAGACCAGGCTGGAAGCGGTGAAACTCCATTTGAACCAGAACAACCTGCCCAGTGTAAAGGACCTTCTGACTGCGCAATCCGCACTTTTTCTGGTTTATCATCCTTCTGAAAAAGAGACCTCCCAGAAAATGTACTATGCGAGTTGGGCATTGGCATTCAATCTTGCATTCAAGCAAAAAATTCTAGGCAGGCAAGTTCTTGATGATTACACAAAGGCGCTGAAAAATGGCGCAAATCCCATCGACTGCTTTGAAAAACTGATTGGTATGCCCCTTCAGGATTTCGAAAAACAGCACCAAGCCTATCTAAAAGGGCTTCGTCTTGACGGTGTGTCCATTGCCAAGTGATCTATGCAGGTGTGTCTGTTTTTCCAGCAGCCAATTCCTGGTCTGGGACACCGAACAAGTTTTCAACAGGTGTCTTTTTTTCAGCATGCGGAATATGGGTTGCAACCTGATGACCAATGATCGGAACCTGTTCCGGATCACCCTCCGACACTGGCTTGCGCAAAAACTTGTAAAGAAGATAGGCGGCAAGCGCCACCAAGCCAACAAGGATGATGATTGGGCCCAATTTCTTCAGGGCGCCCTCCGCGTTTTCAATGACTTCCTGAAACTTTTCACCAAACCAGAACGCAAGTAGAAAAAAGAAACTATTACCCAGGCCCGCACCCAACCCATCCGCGATCATGAACCTGGCGACACTCAACCTCAGCAGCCCCGCTGTTAAAAACAAAGGCATTCTCACACCGGGTACCAACCTGCCAAACAAAAGAATATTGACGCCATATTTCTCAAAGTTATCAAGGATACGCCCCTGGGTTTCCCGTGGAACCCACCGAAGCATCAGTGGCAGGTTAAACAGCCTTTTCCCATAGAATCTTCCAACCGTGTATAAGATACTATCGCTTAAGACCACCGCGAAAATACAGGTTGGAAGCATCAACCAGCGCAACAATCCAAACTCCGGATGATGCGCGGTCCACAAGCCGGCACATACAATCGCCACCTCCTCGGGTATGGGAGCACCCATTCCAGAGGCAATGAACATGCCAAAAAACAGGGCAAATGCCTGTAATGCCTGGGGATCTATTCCAAACAATCAAAATCTCCACGAAAAAAGAACCCGTCAAATTCTCTTATAACCAATAACCCTTGGTTTTTGCAAAGCCATTATACATTTTAACCCTTGGCCTCCTCCGAATGTTCATGCTATGTTGATTTTGTGTTCTTTGTTTTAACTCCTTGAAATCAGGATGTATTGGCATCATGCAACTCGGTTTAATCAACTCGGCTTGGGCGCAGGCGGGAAAAGCCACCTCCTTTGGCATACAAAAAACCAAGGAAATCGGATTTGACTGCATCGACATTTTCGCGGACCCACTCGACATTGACGCCAAGGAGCGCAGGCTGATCCGCTCTGAATGCGAGAAAGCAGGCCTTCCCATCATCAGCGTCGCATGTGTCGCCACGGGCCTCATTGATTTTAATCCCAGTGTCCAACGCTTCCACATGGAACGCTGCAAAAAATACCTGGATATGTGTCACGAATTCAGCGCCAAAAACCTTTTGCTTGTGCTCGGGGAATACATCTGGGAAAAGCAAGTCATCCCTCCTCGGGAACAATGGGACACCGCGGTTAATAACACCCGTGAACTAGGCAAATACGCCCAGGACCTTGGGCTGCAAATCGCGATCGAACTGGAACCTTTCAAACTTTCGCTAGTTCATAATGTTGAATCCATGGTTCGCTTTCTTGACCAGGTCAACCACCCCGCTGTCCAAGCCAACATTGATATCTCTCATCTGCTGCTTTCCCACACACCAGCCTCCGAATTAAAAAAACTCAAAGGTAAAACCATCCATGTCCATATCAGCGATTGCGATGGCAAAGTGCATGGCGACCTTCCACCCGGAAGAGGAGTGGTGGATTTTCCCCCATATCTTGATGAAATCAAAAAGTTGAATATCCCGGGGGCGATTAGCATCGAACTTGAATATTCCCCTGAACCTGAAAAAATCCACGAATGGGTGGTAGAGGCATATCAAAGCACCAGCAAATTATTAAAACAAGCGGGACTTCGAGGTTAATGCGCAAGCAAAACGATTTTTACCGTTCTTATGTTGGAATCGCATTGACCCCAGAGCCTTGAGATTAAAATGAACAACGACAGTAAACCATTGGCAAGCAATGCTTTAGGTGAGTTATTTTCCTCGCATTTAAAACAACAAATCAACCTTTTTGAACAGGGGTTGGCTGCCCCATCTTGCTCTGAAACCGTTATTCCACATGGCACGATTTCGGATGTGGGGATCGACCCAGTGCCAGCTTGGAAAGATAGTGTGTTTCCAACGCTTAAAATAAAAACGGCTTCTTCCTCAAGTATCCCCACACCTCCCGGTTGGCAATCCATGCTTTCAAGCCTTCCTCCACTTTTCGGAATTCCTTTCGCATGTGGGCATTTTCCCCAAGCACTTCGAAATCCCATGGAGCTTCCCAAGCTTATTAGCGAGGAATCAGGCTGGACCAACATCCTGCCTTTGCCTGAAATTGAAAGTTGGTCCAAGGGAAACCTCCAAAAACAGCTTATCAGTCTTGGAATATATAGACTCGCGGGAAAACATGACCAGGCAAATAGCCTTCTGAGCACAATCAAGGAACAATTGGACAACGATATATTCCATAATGAGATGGGTGCGACATATTGGACCATGGGCGATCACTCAAAAGCTTTAAAATTTTGGGAGAAGCTGGGAGATGAACCATTCGCATTTTTTAATCGCGGACTTGCATATTTACGATTGGGGCGGGAAAAATTGGCCAGTGAACAATTACAAAATGCCTCGAAGCTGATCCCCACATCCTCAGGCTGGCATCATCTTGCCAACTTATACCAAAGTGTTTGACTATCCCTGGAAATTCAGCATCAAACAAAATTCGTCGCAACAGCACCTTCTTGTGCTGCCTTCTTTTTTCTCTTCGCGTCTTCGCGGTTAATATTCTTTGCTTCCTAAATCCTTTACCACCGCCAAGACGCCAAGGATACTAACCTTTACAATCATAATCCCACACATCAGCAC
>SYCV01000001.1 GCA_005786805.1 Planctomycetia bacterium
GCGGGTCAGGTTTTTCTCATGGCGCTGCTTCCAGGCTGCGATGCTCATCCAGCCATACTCCTTGTTCCTCGGGGCGGGCTTGAATGCATCCTCCGCAAGAACCATCGTGGTGGAAACCAGAATCAGGAATAAGGTTAAAATGCGTTTCATGTGAATTCCCTATTAAAACATGGTTTATGGAATGACTGCGATTATCCATGCAGCAACGATAATTGTCCAGTTTTTGTTTTGATTTAAAAATGCAGTGTTGGCTTTAATAAATCCAGACAGAGCATCCCGATTGGAATGCAGAACAGGTAAACTGTGAAATCGCAAGGCGCATCAACCATGGCGCGGTGAATGAAAAATCCCCGCCCGGATGCTAATGGCGCATTCAAGCGGGGATATGATTTCTTGCGAGACTCCAGAATTACAAACCGGCGAGCCTTTCACGACTATCGCCAAACTCAGATAGTTTTAATCCCATGCGATCCATGATGGAAAGATAAAGGCTGCAAAGCTTGCGCTTGTCATTGCCGGCGTTGAGGTAATCAAGTGACCTGCCCGTCTGCAATGTGCCGCCAAGCCCTCCCGCAAGCACGACAGGCACCTGCTGGCCGTTATGCGCGTTCCAATGCTCTGAAACAAACATGATGCATGAGTTGTCCAGGACTGTTTTTTCGCCCTCCTGCATCTTGGAAAGTTTCTCGATAAGGTAGGCGTATTGTTCCACATGGCAGCGGACAATCGCCTGGTATTCAGGACCGGTGTTCGAATGCGAATAACTGTGATGATCATCGCGGATGTTAAGGAAGGGGTAAACCTGTCCCGAAAGATCACGGCTCATCAGCATGGTCGCGATGCGTGAGCGATCGGTTTGGAACGCCAACGCGATGATATCCGCCATCAACCTGCAATATTCGCGGAAGTTGCTCGGCTGGCCCGCGGGCGGGCGCTGGTGCACTGGAATATTCGCCGCGACATTTTCCTTCGCCTGCCTTCGATTAAGCCTTTGCACATGCTGCTCGGTTTCCCTGACCGAGGTAAGGTATTCATCGAGCTTGATCTGGTCAAAGCCACTGACTTTGCGCTTGAGATCGTTCGCCTGTTCCAAAACCTGGTCAAGGATGCTGCCCTGCAACTTGCCCGCCTGGTTGCCGAAAAGGCTGTCGAAGGCAAGGGCGGGATAAAGTTCAATGGGAACGGGCGAGTCCGGGCTGCGCCAGGAAATATGGGATGCGTAGACCATGGAATACTGGCTTTCATGAAACCCGCTGACCGGCTGCTCGCAGCCCAGCACAAGGCTGGGGATTGCGGTATCTTCCTCGAAATGCTTCGCGAGGCGCTGATCCATGCTGATACCGCCCTGGATGATGCTACCTCTTTTCAAAGCCGCGCCTGAGAGAATATTACCGGTGCATTTCGCATGGCCGCCATCGCCTTCGCGATTATGAAGCCCGCGGATCACATTGATTTTCTGCTTGAAGGAAGCAAGCGGTTCCAAGCTGGAACCCAGTTCCATTTCAGCGCCATTACCCTTGGCCCACCAGGTGGTCGGGCAGATTCCATCGCCTATGAACAGGCATGCGAATCGTTTTGGTTCCTCCTGCGCCTTCGCAAGCAGGTGGGCGGATTCCAACCATGGCAGCGCCACGGATATCCCCAAACCCTTCAGCATTAATCGTCTTGATAATTTCATGGTTGCGCGCCTTTCCTCTCATTGACAAATTGTGATGCCGAGAAATCACGGCACCTTTGTTCGCGAAACTGCGGACTAGTGACCAATGTCTCAAACAACGCCCCGGGCTTGCATTCATTCGCATCCAGGTCGGCTTGCATCTTTTCCAATAATGTGTGGTCGGAAAGCTGCAGCGACCTGCCCAAGGCATATCCCAGTAGTTTCTGGTTCATTGTTTTTGTGAAATCGTTACCACGGCTGGTCAACAGGTATTTCGAAAATTCAGGCACACCTTTCGCCTGCTTGCCCGAGGGTAGAACAACAAGGTTATCGATGGGCCGGCCTGCCAAGTCCTTGGAACGGCTGCCACCGATCGCGTTAAAACCTTCCATCGCGAGGCCCACGGAATCGAAACGCACATGACACCTAGCGCAGCGATTATCCTCGGTATGCAGCACCAGAAGTTCGCGGATTGTTTTGCCCTGGGTGTCGGTTTCCTTCGCAGGCAGCACCGCCACATCCACGGGCGGGGGCGGTATGTGCTCACCCAGCATTTTGTTCACAACCCAGAATCCACGCTTTACCGGGCTGGTGCGCATAGGCTGGGAATTCTTCGTCAAAAACACAGCCATTCCCATCACTCCGCCCCTGCCAAGTTTTTGCAGCCCATCCACCAGTTCCCAATCATCAGCTTTTCCGTTATGGGGAAGGCCATAATGCTGGGCCAGTTTCTTGTTGACAAAAGTGGAGTCACTGGAGAGCAGATCCGTGATGGGTTTATTTTGCTGGATGAGATAAGCGGCAAGCCTGGTGGGTTCCTCGAACATGGCTTGGCGAAGCGCATCATCGAATGTGGGAAAGACCTGCCTGCTTATGGCATCACTTTTCTGGAACTCACGATAGCCAAGCCATTGCCCGAAAAACTCAAGGGCGAATCTACTAACTTTGGGGTCTTTCAACATTCTGCGGGTTTGCTCGCGCAGCACTTTTTCATCATGGAGTTTCCCGCTGGCCGCTCTCCTATACAACTCCTCATCAGGAGGGCCGGCCCAGAGAAAATAGCTTAGGCGTGATGCAAGCGCAATGTCGGGGAGTGGAGCCGTGCTTTTGCCAGCGGGCGCGGCATCCAGCCTGTAGGCAAAATGGGGCGACACCAGGATCCGAATGATCGAAGCCTGCACCGCCTGCTCGATTCCCAGTTCCTTGTTCTCGTTGATCTCCATGAAAAATTTCCTGAGGCTTTGAAGCTCCGGATCGGTCAATGGCCTCCGGTAGGCAAGCCTCGCGAAGTCCTCAAGATTTTTAAGGTAGGTCGGGGCGATGGCCTTGAAAGTTTCCGCCCGTTGCTTCAATCCCGTGGAAATGTCATTGAAGAAGATGCTTATGGGATGCCTGCTTAATTCATCGCCCGTGGCTTTCACGGAAGAGCGGGCCAGGTAAATCTCCATGAAGCGCCTTATGTTTTCCTCTTTGGTCAAATCGGGGTCTTCCTCACGGATGGAATCAAAATCGGGATGTTTTAAAAAGTTGCGTTCGGATCGTTCGAAGAACACAAACCCGCGCAGCATCTTCTGCCATATATCGGTCACGAAATAAAGATCGTTCCAGAGTTGGTCGAGTTCCTGTTTTTCCGAATTGCTGAGTGCCAGCTTGCAAAGGGGTTGATCATCACGAAAGAACCCCTCAACGAGATGAAAGCCAGCGGAAAGCCCACGGGTGCCATCAACAAAATAAAACCGGTTGGGAAACAATTTGCAAAAAGCATCGCCCGAGGCTTGCAGCTTGGCGGCATTCGCATGGTCTGGTTCAAAAATAGTGGCAGTGTTTCTGGATTTTTCATTCTTTGATGGGGCAGCGCTTGAAACCCCGACCTGCACCAGGCCTTGCGTGGAGGATTCGAGCCTGCAATCCGCGAAAAACCCAAGGTTTCCTTTGGTGTTGAACGCAGACGCGGGTATTTCGATTTCAATTAGCGCTGGCGCCTTTAAAACAAGCGTGTCCGGGTTTGTTTTTTTCCCATCAGGCCTTGTTCCAAAGGTTAATTTCTTGAACGCATCGGGGGCATTCTCGGAAAGAATCGCTTGCAGAGTCCACTTTTTCTTTCGGGTATCATTCAAATTTGCGGTTTGCGGGTTTGATGTCGTGAATCCACCATCAATGGTGACAAATCCATCAGTCTTTGAATTGTTACTTGGTGAAATTTCAATTATCAGCTTGATTACCTGGGTATTCCCGATGTTGGGAAATTGACATTGAACCCGTTGCTGGGAAGCTCCCTTGAAATCAAAGCTGTCCCGAGACTGCGCCATCCTTCTTCGGGATTCAAGATGCGCGACCGGACCGTTCCCAGCGTTGGCGACTATCGCGGGGGTCTCAGGCGGGCACAGCTTCAAACTTAATTCGCGAATTTCATTCGCAAGGGTTTTCAAGGCTTGCGCTACCTCATTTGATACCGTTGGTTCAGACGGGTTTTTTGGCGCGGGGATCGCCTCCCATTTCTGGCGTACCAATCCAATATAACTCCCTGTCTCCCGGTCGTTACCAATCGCATCCCAAATAAGCCTCATGTATTTCGGACTGAGATTTTTATTCCCGGCATGGGCTTCCACGGTGATAAATTTATCATTTGCACCCCGATATTTGTAAAGCCATAACGCGGACAGATAC
>SYCV01000053.1 GCA_005786805.1 Planctomycetia bacterium
AATGGGTGGTTCCGTTACTTCACGGTAAGCCTTACTTGGATAAACCTCCACTTGCAGATTGGGCAGTGATGGGGCTTTACAAAATTTTCGGGATACATGACTGGAGTGCGAGGTTGCTTCCGTGTTTTTCGGGGATAGCAACGATATTTGTGCTTGTAATCTGGGGAAAAAAAGCTGGCGTGCCATGGGAGGGACTGATTGCGGGCATTATCCTTTGCCTAACCAACAGGTTTGTATATCTGGAAAGAATGCTCGCCCCCGACACGCTTCTTTGCTTTCTGATTACTCTGGGGCTTGCCCTGGGATATCTTGCATGCAATCGCAGAATAATAAGTTTGTTTTATTGGTTGGGTTTTGCAATTTGCATGGGGCTTGGCGTTTTGACAAAAGGACCCGTCGCATTGGTTTTATTGGCTTCACCTATTGCATTGTGGACTTTTTTTGACCAAAGGGCATTCAAGCCGGGAATAAAGCTTTGGTCCTTGGCAATTGGTATCGCAATAGCAATTGCTGCACCCTGGCAGATTGCCATTGCATTTAAACAGCCTGACTTTTTCCATCACTTTTATATTGGCCAGAACTTTCTAAGGTTTGTTGCACCTTTTGACCATGAGGAACCCTTTTGGTTTTTCCTTCCCCAATTGCTGTTTGGGATGATGCCTTGGATTTTTCTATTGCCCGGAATATTCACATCCCTGTTCCAAAAAAAAACAGGCCAACAAACTTTGGGATCTTTTGGTGGATTTGGATTGATGACAGGCTTGATGATACTTTTCTTCTATTCAATTGGTGTTTGCAAAAGACCAATTTATTTATTACCGGTGCTTCCACCTTTGGCAATCGCGCTTGGATGCCAGGTCAGGGTCTTGTTATCTTCCCCAGAGGGCATACTACGCTGGCAGACACTTTTAACCCCCACTTCAAAAGGAGCGTTTAATTTCCTTGGAATAATACTTCTCGCTGGTTTTGGTGTGGCTTTTGCGGGAATGTTTAGAGGCATATTCAAGCCTTCTACCGGATTCATCCTGGGATTTGTTTTTTTAACCGCTCTATGCATTTGGATAATTTTAAAAGCTGGAAACCCAGACAGGAAAATTTCCTTCGCAATTTCAGGCGTTCTGCTTTTTATGACACTTTATGTCGGGATCCGTGAAATTCTTCCAGCTTACAACCATATTTTTTCATTGAGAGGACATCTCAGGGCACACCTAAAATCTGAACAAAAAAAGCCCTCACTCGTGGTTTGCTATCCTCATTTATGGGATTCAGCACCATTTTACCTGCCAGACGCGAAAATAGTTTCTTTCTCAAGAAATGAAAGATCCATGTTGATCAAATTTCTCAATGAAAGGCCAAACACCTTGGTTCTAATAAAATCAGGTAGAGATCGAAATGAATTAGTCCAGGAACTGCCCAATCATTTGGAATTTTATGCTGGTGTTCAACCGGGAACAGTTACGGTAGGATGGGTAAGGAAAAAGTCTGAGGATACTTTGCTGGGAAATCTGATACCTTGATTATTAATGGTCACATATTGACCCGAAGTATCAATAACTTCTAGACTTGCATGATTGACCAGCGTCAATATTGTTATACGCTTTGTTTTTCTGAGGAGTGGCGGGATGCCCGTGCAGACAAGCTTTCTTGATAAGTTAATCGAGTTTTTCAGTTCATTTCCTGAAATCATAGGCAAATTACTGCTTAGTGTTCTAGGCGATAGCAATGAACGATCTATTCGCTCCCTTGGATTTGTTCGCTCAAACAAGCCTGACAGTGTTCCAAAAATCACACCTGGAACATTACTTGCCAAAATAAATGATTTTGAACCTGAGATGATGGCATTGGATGATGAACAGTTGCGACAAATGGCAAGCAAGCTTCGTGAACGGCTTGCTCAGGGAGAAACACTCGATAGCTTATTACCCATCGCGTTTGCTGCCTGCAGGGAAGCTGGACGAAGATCTAAAAACATGCGGCACTTCGATGTTCAAATGCTAGGTGGCATTGTTTTGCATCGGGGTCACATCGCCGAAATGGTGACTGGGGAGGGAAAAACCCTGGTTGCAACCCTGCCCGCCGTTTTAAATGCGCTTGAGGGCAAAGGCGTTCATGTCATCACGGTCAACGATTATCTAGCAAGGCGCGACTGCGAATGGATGCTCCCCATCTACAGGGCGGTGGGATTGACCGCGGGTTACATTCAAAGTGACATGGACCCGGTGTTAAGGCGGCAGGCCTACGAATGTGATATCACCTACGGAACCAACAGCGAATTTGGTTTTGATTATCTACGCGATAACATGAAACCCGCTCGATGGGGTGACTCCAGCTATGATGTGCATGGCCAACAATGCCAGAAAGGGCTTCACTTTGCAATCATTGATGAGGTTGACAACATTCTTATTGATGAGGCGAGGACTCCATTAATCATTTCGGGCCAGGCTTTCAGCGATCTTCGTAAATACACCAAGGCAAATGAAGTCGCCGTCAGGTTGGCTGATTTACAAAGACTCGCTCAAAAAGACTCCCCGGAAACAGGGTTTTTAAACGGCCCCTACTTTGAGGTAAAAGAAAAGGAACACACCTGCCATTTAACTGATGAAGGTATTCGAAAAGCCGAGGAACTAGCCGGAGTTGAAAGCTTTTACACCGCCGGTAACATGGAATGGCCTCACCTCATTGACAATTCCCTAAAGGCGCACCATTTATACAAAAAAGACAAGCAATACGCCGTTATGAATCACCCTGAGTCAGGTGAAATGAGCATCATCATCATTGATGAATTCACTGGTCGTCTGATGGTTGGAAGGCAATGGTCCGATGGGCTACACCAGGCTGTGGAAGCAAAACATTTCCGGGAAGGTGTAAAGATCAAGGAAGAAACCCAGACTCTCGCAACCATCACCTTGCAGAATTTCTTCAAGCTTTACAAAAAAGTATGCGGTATGACAGGAACCGCAATGACTGAATCTGACGAATTCTGGAAAATATACAAGCTCGAGGTGATTGCGATTCCAACAAACCGTCCATTGATCCGCAAGAATCAACCAGACACGGTTTTCCGGAGTGAGAAAGAAAAGTGGAAGGCGGTGGTTGAGGAAGTTGTAAGCGTCCATGAATTGGGCCGACCAATCCTCATCGGCACAACAGATGTAGATAAATCACTTAAACTAAGTGAGCTTTTAAAGAGAAAAGGCATCAAGCACGAACTTCTGAACGCCCTACCTGAGCATGCCGCCCGTGAATCAGAAATCGTTTCCCAAGCTGGTAGGATCGGGGCACTCACGATCGCCACCAATATGGCTGGTCGTGGCACAGATATCATCCTTGGTGGTAATCCGGAGACCATGGCGTGGGCCGTCCTTAAACATAAATATGCCTCGAGGCTCGATGTCCCAGAGGAGGAATGGAAAGTCATAGTTGGAGAAATTGAATCAAAAGAAAAAACAAAGGAAGAAGGTCGAAAGGTCAAGGATTTGGGTGGATTGCACATCATCGGGACTGAACGACACGATTCCCGCAGAATTGACAACCAATTGCGTGGTAGGGCGGGTCGACAGGGTGACCCGGGTTCAAGCCGGTTTTATCTTTCCCTCCAAGATGATCTCATGCGTATTTTCATGGGTGAATGGGTGGCGAATGTTTTAACCAAGCTAGGCATGGAAGAAGGCCAGGCAATTGAAAGCCCAATGGTCAGCAGGCAAATTCAAAAAGCTCAGAAAAAAGTTGAAGAGAGACATTTTGAAAGTAGAAAACACCTGCTTGAATATGACGAGGTCATGGATACCCAAAGGAAAAGGGTCTATGGTTATCGGCAGGAAATATTGAACGACACCAACTGCAAGATTCGAATCATCGAGATGATTTCGAATCAAATCAAAATCGCAGTGGATCGTTTTCTCGACCGAAAATACGGCGCCGATAGTTTCGCCCAATTTGCCTCGGACAAACTGGGGGTTGAATTCAAGAGTTCGGATTTTGATCGCTCAACCTTTGAAGAAGCTGAGCTTTACGCAAAAAACAAAGCTCTTTCAGTTACATTTACCCAGCTTCAGGATTTCATCGAGGAAAATCTTGGATCCGATGATGAAACCGAATGGAACTGGCAGGCCCTTACCAATCAAGTCAACAAGCGTTGGGATTTACAAAATACTGAAAAGACTCTCAAATCAATCGGCAAAAGCGATTTGGTGGAATACCTTTCAAAACAGACCGAAACCGCTGTTGAAAAAACCAACCTTCAGGAAGGAGCGGTCCTTCTTCAACCCAATTGGGGTTTATCATCCTTGCTAAGCTGGATGAAACTCAGGTTCCAGATCGAAATTGATGAAAGCGTGCTGGCAAACAAGCAGCAATCTGAAGTCGAAAAGTTATTGGTTGCCAAGACTCTCGAACTTTACCATCAGAAGGAAATAACCTTCCCAGTCGCCGCTGGTATGGCAAAATTCATGAATGAGGACACTAGATCACAAGCGGTGCCAGGTAGCCAGAAATACAATCGTGAAGGCTTATACAGATGGGCGGTATCCAGGTTCCCAAATTTCGCATCAGATCTCCAGGAAGAAAAATTCCGGACTCTTTCCCGAGCCGAAATCCAACAATTGCTCGTCGAGACTAGCAGTAAGGCGATGCCTGAGAACGGCCAGGCTGAAATTGATCTCAAACTTCATGAAGCTTTTAAAGGAACCCAAATTTCTGAAGAGGGCGATGCGAGGGACCTTTGCGAATTTATGCAAAAACAGTTCCAGATTTCCATACCTGCGGGAATTCTGACAGGCGTCTCCCAAGACACTGCCCGGCAGATAATGTGGAATATCTTTGATAATCATTATCGACCTGAAATGCGAATCATGGAAAGAGGTCTTGTTCTTGCGCAATTAGACAGTTCCTGGAAAAACCACCTTTATGTCATGGACCACCTTCGCTCCACTGTGGGATTAAGGGGCTATGCGCAAGAAGACCCGAAAACCGTTTACAAACGCGAGGGCATGAAAGAATTTGAGGCCATGTGGGAAGGTGTCGAAGAAAGGGTCAGCGAGATCGTTTTCCGCATGGAAGACGCTGACGAAGTTCAGGACACAGTATGGGTTATTGGATCCGCAACCCACGAGGCTGCCCCTAGACTTGCTGCCCCCGAAACGCAGCAGGGTCCCCAAGAAGAAATCAAGCAGGAAAAGAAAGTCGAAACCATCAGAAACTTTGGGGAAAGAATTGGGAGAAATGATCCCTGCAGTTGTGGCAGTGGCAAAAAGTATAAAAATTGCTGCATGCGCATCAATACGGATAAGTGATAATTTTCTAGTAACGAAATAGCCACGCCGGGCACTTGGGAAGGATTCCTATGGGGCTTTTTTTAAATTCTTTTTATCTACTGGCCCTGGCTTTGGCTTCGCCCTGGCTTGCCTGGCGTTTCATTTTGAAAGGCAGATCCTTTACCAACTTTCTATCCCGCTTTACCGGTGAGACAGGGTTTCCCAAAATCCCTGATTACAAAAAAACCATCTGGTTTCACGGTGTCAGCGTGGGGGAGATTCATTTGCTGCGCCAGCTCATTTCCACCATCCGAGAAACAAAACCCGATTGGCAATGTGTGGTTTCATCGTCCACAGACAACGGGTTGATGGAAGCCCGAAAATGCTTCAATGGACTTCATGTATTTGCTTTCCCTTTGGATTTCACTTGGGCAATTTACAAGTCTATTTCACAAATCAAACCCGACCTGGTCGTACTCGCTGAAAGCGAACTGTGGCCCAACTTCATAAACTGTTGCAAGTTGACCGGAGTCCCGGTTTCTATCATTAATGGCCGAATGAGTCCCAAAACCCAATCACGATACATGCGCTTTCCTCGATTGGCTAAAAGTATCTTTTCCAAAATCAAGTGCTTTGCGCTCCAAAACACTGACACTGAAATTTTCCTTCATAAATTAGGAGTCACGCCAAGTTCAACCTTGGTGACCGGATCCATCAAATTCGATGGTGTGAAATTTTCCCGTTCTGACCCAAATGTTGAAAAATTCAAGAAGATGTTTGGCATCAACAACAACGAGATTATATGGGTTGCTGGAAGCACGCAGGAACCAGAGGAATTATTTGTTTTGAATGCCTATGCAGAATTAAAAAAAGAATTCCCAAGGCTTCGACTCATTATTGTTCCAAGGCAACCCGACCTTTTTAATAATGTCAAAAAACTTATCGAATCAAAAGGATTACCATTTAAAAACAGATCTGAACTTGAAACAAGCACGGCTCCCGAAGGATCTATCATACTTGTGGATAGTCTGGGGGAACTTCGATTTATCTGGGGATTGGCTGAACTGGCCTTTGTTGGGGGTAGCATGGATGGAAAGCGCGGCGGGCAGAACATGATTGAACCCGCGGCCTACGGTGCATCTGTTTTCTTCGGCGATAAAATCTGGAATTTCAAACAGGTGGCCACCCAACTTATTGAAGCAGGTGGTGCAAAAATGGTATCCTCACCATCCATGCTGGCAGACACGGCTAAAAGTCTTCTTACAAATGAGAGACTAAGACAAGAGATGGGGATAAAAGCCAAAAATTATGTTGTTTCCCAACAGGGTGCGACCCTAAAAACTATAAATATGATTGAAAGTATTTTTTGCAAAAATCCACTTAATCAGGCTGCATAGTATTGGCCACCAGGTTCAATCGTGAATAATCTCTCAAACTTAGCTTGGATAAACGGGCGCTTTATCTCGCAATCTGAAGCAACCATTACACTTCATGACGCTGGTTTTGTGATGGGTGCCACGGTAACAGACATGAGTCGTAGTTTTGGTCATAAGCCTTTCATGCTCATTGAGCACATCCAAAGATTCCTTTTAAATTGTGAGTCTTGTTTCATCCCCATAAGAGTAAACGCGCTGGAATTACAAAAAATCGCTGAAGAATTGATCTCACGAAACTGCACCTTATTGAAACCGGAGGAAGACCTGGCGTTGGTCCTTTTCGCAACCCCTGGTCCCATAGGTTTTTACCTTGGGGAACCCGGTGGTGCGGGAGATGGACTGGCCACTTTGGGAATGCATACTTTCAAGCTTCCTTTTCATAGGTACCGCCCTTGGCTTGAGAATGGAGCGGAATTGCTTACCAGTTCTATTTTGCAACCTTCCCTTCGATGCCTTGATCCCACCATCAAGCAGCGCAGCAGGATGCATTGGTGGATTGCAGAGCGGGATGTAAAAAAAAGATCAAAAACCGCAAGCGCAATTTTGCTTGATGAAAATGGATACCTAACTGAAACCGCCTCGGCAAATCTTTTGATTATTCGTAATGCTGGATGGAACAAGTTTAAAATATCAGTTCCAAAGCGTGAAAAAGTCTTGGACGGCGTGGCACTCCGGGTTGTCAGGGAATTTGCGAGGGATTCAGAAATCGAATGGAATGAGTCTGATATTCTGCCATCAGATTTAACCCCCTCGGATGCAGGTTTAATCACCAGCAGTACTTTTTGTTTTGCCCCTGTGAAATCAATCAACGATACAAAACTATCCATCTTTCCAACTTTCAATGGGATGTTGCTAGATTACTGGCAAAAAAAAACAGGAATAAATTTTCACACACAGATTTTAAAAAACTTGTAGACATTACCACGCCATACCATTACCTTAACTTGGTATTTTGAATTCTTAAAGAATGGTGAGCAAGGCTGACCCCCAGCTTGGTGCTGAGGTTTATGTTTTTAAAAATTCTTGTTTCACTTTGGTCGGGTAGTTGGCATGATGTCGCTTGAGTATTAACTGTTTCTTTAGACTTTGAGAGAAGTAAGGAATTATGATGATGAAGATTTTTTCAGGGAAGGCAAAAACCAAGGCTCCCCGTGGACTTTGGATGATGGTTGGTTTCATGGCAATTGGCCTGATGGGGGCAACCGGCCTTGGAACAGGCGGTACTGGCGAAGGCGGAGAAAACTGGCACCCTTTCAGCTTGTTTAGCAGTGATTCAAATTTCACCTTATTCGAAAAAATCGCTCTTGCTGTCAACTTGGTTGTTGCCATTTCTGGTTTGTTTTATGCAACCTATCTGACCAAGGAAGTAAATAAACAAGATAGTGGCACACCCGTGATGCAGGAAATTGCAAAAGCGGTCAGGGAAGGCGCAAACGCCTACCTTTCAAGACAATTCAAAGTGATTTTTTGGTTGATTTTAATCATTGCGATTATTTTGACGGTCACAAAATGGCCTTGGCATGAACCGGATAACAATACTGAGAAACAAATTGCCATTGGCAGGGGTGTAGCATTCCTTATGGGATCCATATTCAGCGCCATGGTTGGTTATTTTGGTATGAGCATGGCAACGATTGGGAATCTTAAGGTTGCAGCTGCTGCCCGAACCTCTTTTGGCAAAGCCCTGCAAATCGGCTACAGGTCTGGAACTGTCACCGGGATGCTTACTGATGGTCTCGGCTTGCTTGGCGGCACACTCATTTTTCTTTATTTCGGTGAAAAAGCTTTTGAAGTTCTCCTTGGTTTCGGATTTGGTGGAACTCTACTGGCATTATTCATGCGCGTTGGTGGTGGTATTTACACCAAAGCTGCTGATGTTGGTGCTGATCTTGTAGGCAAAATTGAAGCTGGCATACCTGAAGATGATCCTCGTAATGCTGCTACCATCGCGGATAATGTGGGGGACAATGTTGGTGATTGCGCTGGTATGGCCGCGGACATCTTTGAGAGTTATGAAGTTACCATTGTGGCTGCATTAATCCTTGGTCTTGCAAGTTTTGGCCATATGGGTGTTATTTTCCCACTTCTTGTTCATGCGATTGGTGTTATTGGAAGTATTATTTCCACTTCGCAGGTAAAAGCTGAAAATCAAGAAGGCGTCAAAGCCGCCATGGGTGCTGTCACCAATGGCTTCTGGTTGGGTGCTTTCATCAGCGTTATTGCAATCTGCGGTTTGGGATTACTTTATCTTCGTCCCACAGGCGAGTACATAATCGGCGAGTCAATCAAACGCGGTCTTTATAAAGAGACAAGCTTTATTGAGAGCCTTAAAAAAGCTAACAGTGATTCAAAGTTTATCATCAAGAGTCCTGATGAAATCAAGAAGCTTAAGGACGCTAAGGATGAAAAGGGAATCAATACTTATGTGGCTGAAGTAACCTCTCTTTGGAAGAAAGCTGGAGAAGCCAATCAGGCCAAAATTGCGGATGAAAAAACTGTTGAGCTCGCAAGACAATATATGCCACTCTATGTCGGTTTGGACTACAGGCCGATCTTAACTTGCCTCATCGGTATTGCTTTGGCCTTGGCACTTCACTGGTGCACTGATTACTGGACCAGCACTGAACACGACCCTGTCAAGCAACTGGCAAAATCATGTCGTACCGGGCATGCAACTAACATCATTTCTGGTTTGGCACTTGGCTATGAAAGTGCAGTTTGGTCTGTATTGATCATTGCTGGTGCTTTGTTGGGATCCGTGCTTGTTTACAGTGGAACCAACCCAATCTTCATTGCTTACGGTGTCGCAATGTGCGGTATCGGCATGCTTACATTGACTGGCAACATTATCAGTATGGATGTGTTTGGTCCTATTGCTGATAATGCGAACGGAATTGGTGAAATGGGTTACAATCGTGACCAAAACAACCAGCCTTTACCTTCCACTGATCCCAATTACATGAATGAGGTTGATTATAAAAAAGCCCGTCAAATTCTTGCCGACCTGGATGCTGTTGGTAACACAACCAAGGCTATCACCAAGGGTATTGCAATTGGTTCCGCCGTGCTTGCAGCAGTTTCCTTGTTTGCAAGTTTCATTGCGGTTGTCGCAACAGGCAAGGGCGAAGATGCGATCACCACATTAAGTGTTGAAGAATTCATGACCGGGGCTTCAAAGCTTAACCTAGCTGACCCTTATGTTTTCATAGGAATGCTATTAGGCGGAGCCGTTCCATTCCTTTTCAGCAGCATGACCATTCGTGCTGTTGGTCGTGCCGCTTATCTGATTGTTCAGGAATGCCGTGCACAGTTCAGAGACAAAGAAATCTGGGCTGGAACCAAAAGGCCAAATTATGGAAGGGTTGTTGATATTTGCACCACAACTGCTCAAAAAGAACTTGTGGGCCCTGGCTTATTGGCTATTTTTGCTCCAGTGGTGGTTGGTTTTGCGATGGGACCTTATGCTTTAGGTGGTTACCTCGCAGGAATGATTCTTATCGGTCAGATGATTGCGGTGTTCATGGCTAATGCTGGTGGTGCTTGGGATAATGCCAAGAAAACCATTGAAGATCAGCCTAAAACGGCTACCACAGGCAAAGGATCTGAAGCTCATAAAGCTTCTGTTACTGGTGATACTGTTGGTGATCCGCTCAAAGATACAGCAGGCCCAGCTATCAATCCTCTTATCAAAGTGATGAACATGGTGAGTTTGTTGATACTTCCGTTGGTAATGACTTTCAACTTGAAAGACGGTACCAGCTTGGGTCAGAGATACACCATCGGCATCGCTGTGCTCGGCGTTGGTTTGATTGCTGTTGGCTGGGCTTGGTGGCAATCCAAGAACGAAAGTGCTGAAATGAAAGCTATTGATGAAGAGTTCACCAAGGCTGTTTCAGGGTCATAGTGTTCAAGAGGTTTATTTGTTTAAAAAGGCAGGGCAATATATAAGCCCTGCCTTTTTTTATTAACCAGGATCAAGACAAAATGCTTACAACTTCATTGTTAGGAAACATTTTCTATACACAGGCTGGAGATCATGTGGTTTGGAATGCCATGCCCATACTCCTTTTTGCACTTTGTTGCCTGGCTATCGCTTATCGTTATTACAGTGCGTTTTTAGCGGCAAAGGTCGCCTGTCTTGATGATTCCAAGGTCACCCCCGCAAACATGTTTAATGATGGGCAAAATTATCATCCAACCAATCGATGGGTTCTATTTGGCCATCATTTTGCAGCAATTAGCGGGGCAGGGCCATTGATCGGACCTGTCCTTGCGATCCAATATGGCTATATGCCTGGACTACTCTGGTTGGTGATCGGGGTTTGCCTGGCTGGTGCGGTTCAAGATATGTTGGTTTTGGCAGCTTCAGTGCGCAGAGGTGGGAAATCCTTGGCCGAAATTGCAAAGTTGGAACTTGGGCCCATTGCGGGAATACTATCATCAGCCGCGATTTTATTCATAGTTATAATTGCTTTGGCGGGCTTGGGGTTTGTTGTGGTAAAAGCCCTTGGTGGTGAGACCATTCCCTTTCCCAAAGGGACACGAATTGAGATGCCACCCGGTGAAAAAATCACCATCAATCCAGCAAGATCAAATGAGAAAGAGACTGTTTATAATTTCCCCCCAGGATGCACACTTTTCTTTACCAAATCTTCCGCCCCCGCTAAAAGGGAAGCTGAATTTCAACTATTGCTACCCAACAAAGGAAAACTTCCAGAACTTGCATTGGAACTTGAGGGAAAACCAATAGTTCTTCCAAATGGCGGAGCGCAATTTGTCCAGGGAAGTTCCTGGGGAGTATTTACCATTGCAAGCACCATTCCAATTGCTTTCTTTGTAAGTTTTTACATGTACAGATTACGCAAAGGAAAAGTTGTAGAGGCTTCACTTGTGGGGGCCATAGGAGTTTTGATTGCCACTGTTGCTGGCAACTGGATTCCGGGATCAGTCCTGGAACCATATTTCTCCCTTACTAAAAACCAGACAGTAATCGCACTTTGCTCTTATGGTTTCATCGCATCTGTTCTCCCGGTTTGGATGCTGCTATGCCCAAGGGATTATATTTCCAGTTTTTTGAAAGTAGGCACTATCGCATTACTTATCCTAGGGGTTATCGTAGCCAATCCCGCCTTGGTACACAGACCATTCGAGCCAGTTTTTGCCCAGGGGGGGCCGACCTTCGCGGGGGGATTATTCCCATTTGTATTTATTTGCATCATGTGCGGGGCTGTTTCTGGCTTCCATGCACTTGTGGCTTCAGGCACCACTCCAAAAATGATAGGCAGGGAATCAGATGTCCGAATGATAGGTTACGGCAGCATGCTAATGGAGGGGCTTGTTGGCCTTGTCGCACTTATCTCAGCTGCTTCCCTAGATCCCAAAATTTATTACGACATCAATATTGGGCTTGAACAAGTTGACAAATGGCAACCTCAGGTTGACAAACTACATCAGGAACTCGGAAATGCGGGAAACCTGGAACACCTTGATCTTTCCACCATCGAAAGGCAAGTGGGGGGTGAGTCGCTCCGTGGCAGAACCGGTGGGGCTGTTACCCTTGCTGTGGGGATGTCCATGATTCTCTCAAAACCACTTAACCAATTGGGAATCCCGTTTGATCACCTGATGAAATACTGGTTTCATTTCGCAATTATGTTCGAGGCATTATTCATCCTAACCACCATCGACACCGGCACCCGCATTGCCAGGTTTTTACTTCAGGAAATGTTTGGCTACATTCACCCCAAGCTGGGAAAAACCGATTGGCTTCCAGGATCCATTTTATCCACTTCCATTATTACCGCGGGGTGGGGCCTCCTGGTTGCAACAGGATCCATCGGAACCATATGGCCCATGTTTGGGATCGCAAATCAATTACTCGCGGTGCTTGCACTCGCCCTTGTCACAACGGTAATGGTAAATTCTGGTAGAGGTGCTTACATTCCGTTCACGCTCATCCCAATGCTATTTGTTTCAGCGACCACCCTCACCGCGGGCGCGACCATGATGAGCGCATGGTTTCAAACCCTCTCAAAAGAAGGCCAATTTGTAGATTTGTTTCCTATTGGCCTTCGATTTGGAATGACATTGTTTGTGATGGCGTCTGTGATTTTTCTCGTGATATGGGCCGCATCAAAATGGATCACAATCCTTGGAGGCTTGGGCAAAACAAGCCGTGATTCTTGAACTGATTACCAATGGATTTTATTTTGGCTTGCGAAACAAGGACAGATCCTGACGCTTGATGATGGCCCCGGCCATACCATCGGGCCTTGGGCCCATCGTATACACTCCCATTTTTCCAGTTGTTGTTTCAGCAACATAAAGCGCAGATTGTTCTTTTCCCACTATGCCAGTCGTCATTACAAAATGAACATTTTGCCTTGGAGGGAGATTGAATTCCTCGGCCAAGTCCATTTCCGCCCAACCAGAAATTTTTCCCGTAAAGCGATCTATGACACTGCCCTGCAATTTCCCCAATTTGTAATCCAGCATCCAAACCCCATCAGTTGGCGCGTTTGTATTCACCAAAACCGGGCCGGTCGCCATTATAAAGTCTTCATGCCTGTCATTCCCCGCTAAGGCTGTGGGGAGATTCCGCATGCATATTGCCATGGTAAACCCAATCATAATCCCGAAGGAGACCCACAAAATTCTTGATATGTCTTTCATATTGCCCCCCAATACCGATTACAGTTACAACTAAACTGTTTATAGCTTCACAGCAACCTAGATAAGGTTACATGACATCAGGGAAAATTCACAATCTCAAGTTGGATGATTAGTTAGTCAAAATAATAATTAAAGGTTTTCACAATGAACTCATATTGCCCAAGTTGTTTCATCATGGTTTTTGCGTTACTTTCCTCAGGCTGTTTCCCTGAAAATAAAATATCCCCATCTGAGAAAACTGCTGTAAAAGATGGGTATCTTTTTTGCATGTGGAATGTGGAAAACTTCTTTGACAACAAGAACGATCATCGTAAAACCGAACCTGATAAAGAATATGACTCATGGTTTGGTGATCACCCAGCGGATTTCAAGCTAAAACTTGATCATATTGTTGAAGTCCTCTTGAAAATGAACAATCAAACCGGCCCCGACATCCTCGCACTTGCCGAGGTCGAGGAAGATTCTCTAGTCCCTGAATTATTAAAAGCAGCACTGAACTCAAAACTGCCGCCGGACAATCAATATCAACAAATTGCTTTTAAAAATCCACATGGTGGCAGATGTATTGCAACCTGCGTGATAAGCAAACTTCCAATCGTATCCAACAGGGTAAATTTGTTGGGAAAAAGAGTACGCATATTGGAGGTGCCCATCAGGGTAAACGGGAAGGAATTAATTGTCCTGGCAACCCACTGGACTTCAAAGCTGACAGACAAGGAAGGCACTGGAAGAGCCAAATATGCAGATCAAATCCATGGGGCCTATATCGCCATGGCCAGAAACAATCCAGATATTGATTTTCTAGTTTGTGGAGACTTCAATTCCACACCGGATGAGGCATGCGTGAAACAGCATTTAAAAACAACTTCAACAGAACAGGAGACAATGATTAGAAAACGAGAAATTGAAGGCTCTTCTGGCGAATCCAGATGGCTTGATTTTCCGCTATTCAACCCGTTTTCGGATTGGAAAGAAAAGAAAATCGGATCAATCTATTATCAGGGTAAATTCGAATTATACGACCAGATTGTAGTTTCACCTGGATTACTTGACAACAAGGGTTGGAGTTGCGACCCATTGACGGCAAAGGTATTTAATTCATCACCTCCGGCTGATAGCAAGGGCCATCCTGTGCGATTTGGGTCGGAAAAAGATCACAAGCATGCCCGAGGGTACAGTGACCATCTTCCTGTGACAATCAGACTAAAGGTTCACGAAAATTAACAAATTTCAATTTTTACCGTCAAAGCCATTGGGGGGAATTTTATTTATTTCCACTGGAAAGATACTCGACTAATTGAAGGTCATAAAAACTTTTCCCATCTTTTTCGATTGTTACTTTCACCACTCCCACTTTTTCAGCAAAGTAATTTTTGAGTTGGAATACAATTCCTTTGTCATCCTTCCCTGAAATTGTTGTCACAAAACATTTAAATTTACCCAAAGGTACAGAAATTTCCTCTTCGGAAACCTTTATCTCCGTGCCAATTTTGGAGCCACTGGGAACTAGGTTGATCGACCATTGGTCTCCAGATTTAATCTTATTTTTCAAGAGCAAGATACCCTGGTCATATCTTCTGCCATCGAGCGCATAGCGAAAAACCCCCTCGCTTGTAACACCGACATGTTCAGTGGATATCAAGGATTTATCATCTGAAACTTCAATCAAGACGGAAGGGTAATAACCAATCTTCTCCTCCTTGATGACTTTTTTAATGATCAATTTGTTGTTGGAATCTTTAAACTTCCAGGAAGTTCCCTCTATCAAAGGATAGTAATCATTAGCGAGGCCAACTTGCGCAAAAGTAAGGATAATGAAACAAAAAACTGAGCAGTACTTCAAATAAGACACCATATCACACCTCACAGTCAATTTACTTAAAACTATATTTTATAAAGCTTTACAACAAGAACATTGCCTTATAAAATAATTTCTAGTGGGTAAAAAAAAATAACCTCATAATCCTTGTTGATAAGGGATTTTTGCTGATATACTTAATCATTAGATAGTAGCCTTCCTTTATTTGAAATCAAAGGAATTAAAGGCACTTATATTACAGGAGTTTTGTGATGAACCCCTTATTTGGTTTTATCGGTTTGGGAATGCCCGAGATGATCGTTCTTTCAATCATCGGGGTGATTCTTTTCGGGCGTAAACTTCCAGAAGTTGGTCGCTACCTCGGTAAAGGAATTGTTGAGTTCAAAAAAGGTATAAAAGGAATTGAAGATGATGTTGATTTAGGTTCATCAACCTCTTCAAGCCCACAAGTGGAACAACCTAAGGCCCCTCAAAAGATGGCTTCCTCCGCTCCAAAATTTGAAGATATTGGAAGCCCTTCTGAATCAAGTCCAAAAATCTAGGTCTATCCCTTCATATTTGTAAAAAGACCACTTTAAGACTAAATCTTGAAGTGGTTTTTGCTTTTGGTTTTTAAATTTTCACGAATCATGAAAATTTAAATTCAATTTGCCTTCCCTTCATCCCAAAATGCAACGACAACCGCCCCGATTATCAACATGAATGCCACCATTGTTTTAAAAGTGGGTTTCTCTCCGAGATAAACCGCCGCAAAAACAAAGAAAACTGTCAATGAAATAACCTCTTGGATAATTTTAAGTTGGGCTGCGCTGAACTGACCATGCCCAAACCGATTTGCTGGAACCTGCAATGCATATTCGGGAAGTGCAATAACCCAGCTAATCAAAATCACAGTCCATAGGGGAACACCCTTGAATCGCAAATGCCCATACCAGGCTAATGACATGAAAATATTGGATGAAATTAAAAGAAGAATTGTCAACATACGATTGAACCTTCCCTGGTCTTCAACAACCGATCTCTTCGAAAGGAAACATCGGAATCCTTCTGTTTTGATATGGTAATCTTTTTAGACTCGCACTTGTAACACCAGGCGTATCAACACGGACAATACTTTCGCAAACCCTCTTGTAAGCCGCTAGAGGTGCGTGAACACCTTTCACAACCAAAACCTTGTATTGTTTTGGATCAATACCAAATGAAAGCAATTGATTCAAACTGAACGGCACCATTCTTCTGGAAGTCACCATGATGGTGTTGCCCTCGACAGTCTGAAGTATTGCGGTTTTACCCTGATCAAATTGAGTGAAACCACCATGGGTGGGATTACTCTCAGTAAATTTCCCATCGCCCAAAAAAACAACTTTGGCATTTAAAACCAATGGTTCACCATGAAACCGGTCGTGCTTGGCACCAACTTGAAACCCACCATTATTTCCAACACCAATTTTCTCTGCTTCAGTCACCACTTCTGGATCAGCTATCACCGCGAAAAATGGAAAAACTTTCTGAATATTTAACTCGTGCACAAGAATCGTGCTATCCCCGGGAGAACCACCACCAACATTATCTCCCATATCCAATGCGCAAATTGGACTGGGAAGATTAATCATACCAGTGACTGATTCCGCAACGGTTCGCAACTTAGGATTAAACTCGTTTTTCCTTTCAAGCCATGCTTGGGAAAGTTGATTCGCATATTTCAAAGCCAAATCCGGATCATTATCAGTGATCACACATACAGCAGCCCCCATTTGGGGAACATCTGCGTAGGGAAAACCCAGAAAGACTGAAACCGCCAATACTTTAGGTTTATTTCGGACACTCTCAACCAAATTTAAATATGGGCCGAGAGGATATTCACTGGAATTTTGACAAAATATATTAACTGCAAAAGGAAGATATATGGTTGTCTTTGTTGGAATCACTTTTTTATTCAAGATAGCGCCGATCAATTCTGCAGCTTCCAGACCACGATCAAATTGATCCAAGTGAGGATTGGTTCGGTAACTTAATAATGCATCAACGGAATCCGATTGCCTTGCGGATAGATTCCCATGCGGGTCGGCTGTGGCAACTATCGGTTTTTTTCCCATCACCATCCTCAATTTGCCGAGCCAAAACCCATCTGCATCCGCATGATTTTGGGCAACGGTCGCCCCATGTGGAGCAGCAAGCACCCCATCTAATTCGCCTGAAATCTCAAGCACTTTATCCAGCCGGCTCATCAGATGATTCCAGCAATCCGCATTGATTATTCCATAAGGTAGGGCCCTTGCCACCAGCAGGGGTACAGCTTCAATCCCCTGCTTTTCAAGCCCTTTGAAAAAACCCCCTATTTCATGATGAGAATTTTGGAACTTCTCGCGTATACTATCGCCCTCGGAAAGAATATCATTTTGAAAATCCTTGAGATTTGTTTGCCCTTGTATGAAAGTATTGGATTCCTGAAGGATGCTTATGATGCCGACTCGCATGTTATTCAGCCCTTGATACATTAATATTCCGATGGTGTAGTCTGATTTGAAAAACCTCAAAGAGCAAGGAGAATTTATTCATGAAAAAAACCACCCATGACTTTGAACTTCTTAAGTCAAAACTTTATAGCGCCGTGGTAAGTGATGTGTTAGACGGCTTGGATTCCCACAATCATGTGATCAAATGCCAACTTCCCCAATTAACAGGAAAAAAAGACAGGCCCTTGGTTGGAAGATGCAAGACAACCCTTTGGGCTGACATGGCACATGAAGATCCAAAGCCGTACGAACTTGAACTTAAAGCGGTGGACTCATGCAAACCAGACGAAGTACTTGTTGCCGCTGCGAATGGATCAAACAGGTCAGCGCTCTGGGGTGAACTTCTTTCAACCGCATGCATTAGAACCGGATGTGTAGGTGCGGTGGTTGATGGATTGGTTAGGGACCAGATAAAGATGAATGCCATGAATTTTCCTGTTTTTGCGAAAGGCGCTAGTCCACTCGATAGCAAAAACAGGCAGAAAGTCATAGAAATCGATGTGAAAGTAGAGATAGGAAATTGCATGATTTCCCCAGGTGATATCATCATCGCGGATATGGATGGAATTGTTATCGTCCCACAGGAATTGGAAGAAAAGGCCATTTCGCTTGCTTTGGAAAAGGTAACTGCTGAAAACACCGTCCGCGATGCGATAAGGAACGGTCTTAGCGCAACCGATGCATTCAAAAAGTATGGTGTTCTTTAATTAAGTTCAAAAAGAAAGATCAACCGTGCAAAAATCAAATGTTTTTAATGACACGAATAACCAACTTTTGTCAAAGGTATCATGGCGCATATTACCACTGCTTTTTTGCAGTTATATTTGTGCATATCTTGATCGTATCAATATTGGTTTTGCATCAAAGAATTTAAAGGATGATCTAAATTTCAGCGACTCTATCTACGGGTTGGGTGCGGGTATTTTTTTCCTGGGATACGCCCTGTTTGAAATTCCCAGCAATGTGATCATGGAAAAAGTGGGGGCAAGACGATGGATCGCACGGATCATGATCACTTGGGGCATCATTTCTGGGGCCATGGCTTTTGTTGATTCCCCTTTTACCTTTTACATTCTGAGGTTTTTTCTGGGAGTAGCTGAAGCTGGATTTTTCCCTGGCATAATCCTTTATCTCACTTATTGGTTTCCACCCAGCCAACGCGGAAAATCAATATCCAGATTCATGACCGCCATACCATTATCTGGTTTGATTGGGGCACCAATTTCTGGAATGTTGCTGGACATGGATGGAATCGCATCACTTCATGGTTGGCAATGGCTTTTTATCCTTGAGGCTTTACCTTCTGTTTTAATGGGACTTTACATCTTTTTTTTCCTACCGGACAAACCTGCGAACGCTTATTGGCTAAATGAATTTGAAAAAAAACATCTTTCAAATGCATTAACTGAGGAAGAGTTACAGATTCATTCCACTACCCCCAAACTTAATCCCCTTCTTGCTATTTCCTCCCTTAAAGTTTGGTACATTTGCCTGATTTATTTCTTTCAAGTCACTGGTTTATACGGGATTGGCCTTTGGTTGCCGGATTTACTCCAATCCTCAACTCATGTTGGAAACATTCAAACAGGACTCTTGACAGCAATTCCTTTTCTAGCGGGCGCATTAAGCATGATTATTTGGGGTTGGAATTCCGACCGGTTGAATGAGAGGAAATGGCACCTATTTCTGGGCAACCTTTTAGGATCAACTGGATTTGTTATCGCAGGTTTAAGACCTGATAGTCTACCTTTTGCGCTGCTTGGAATAACAATTGCAAGCATGGGTGTTCATGCGACTTTTGGACCTTTTTGGGCTTTAAAAACCACTTTACTTGCGCCAGGGATTGCAGCCGTCGGAATCGCATTGATCAATTCAATGGGAAACCTTGGTGGGTTCATGGGGCCATCTTTGACAGGCTTTCTTAAACAATCCACAGGAAGCCTTTCCTGGGGGTTAATCTTATATGCAAGCACATCATTCATGGCAGCTTTGATGATTCTATTTTTAAAAACGACACCGATACAAACAAGTAAAAAATAAACCCCGGTGAACTAATCACCGGGGTTTAAATCACATGGTTTGTAGACTAATCTCGGAAAATTCCATGACACTCAACACAACTATCGTTCAGGGTCTTGGCAGCACTTTTCAATGCTTTGCTATCGCCTTTGCTTGATGCCGCAATAAGTTCATTGGAACCTTTACGCATCTTTTCAACAAATTCCTTCCATTTCTTTGGGTCTTTTTCACCCTTCTTTTCCTTTGGGGTATGTGCCTCAGAAAGGTCAGCAAGAATCAGGGAAACTTCACCCATGGTTGCATATGCCTTGCCATTCTTTGAAAGGTCAGCCTTGTCTGCTTCCTTTTTCTGAAGGCCTTGGAGCTTAGCTTCTATGCCATCGGGAGTAATCGCACCAGGGGTTTCGCCAACCCCAAGGCCCCCTTTATTGCGAAATTTATAAACATGCATCAACTCATCCAGGGAATATTTTTTTGCAAGTTCAGCAATAGCCTTCGCATCAGGTTTGGTACCAACCAATTTAGAAATCGCCGCATTTACTTCCTTGGCATCTTCAAAATAAAAGGCAGTTTTACCTTCCGGGGTAACCATGGCAAAAAGGCCCAAGGTAAAAAGTGAACCAAAAACCCCAATTTTCCTTACAATGTTCATGCAATTCTCCAAAATAAATTTCCCAGTTTAATCCAAATTTCCCACCAACAACAAAACTTTTGAAAAGCCAACACTTGCGCTAACTTTTCAACAACTTCACTAGCCTTGTTTTATTAAATTTATCATGCAAGGCAGTCTGTTTAATCATAAAGTCCAAAGAATAAGGTTCAAGTTTATTCCTGATTAGTTTTCACAAAGTTTCCAAAATTTAAATGGCAAAGCCCGGAAATAATCCCGGGCTTTATCAAGTTGGACACTTTGAGCAGGGATATTATTCCCCACCAGCTTTCTTGGCTTTGAATTCCTTGATATATTTTTCAGGATTCTCAGCGAATGCATCCTTGCAACCTGAACAACAAACATAAAAAGTTTCACCCTTGTAGGATACCGGCATGGTTCCCAATCCACCACTAACCACACATTCGGTTTTTTTATCCTTTGCACCAAGGCTCATTCCCGACTTGGTCGCTGCTACCATGTAATCCTTGATAAACAAGGTTTTACCCTGCTCTTTATGCGAGTAATTATAAATAAATCTCACACCTTCAGCAGCGTTATTCATTTCCAATCTTTGTGTTTCCTTGGTCTTGGGGTCAACTCTTTCCAAGGTAAGAATATCCTTGTTCAACTTACCATCAAAAACCATCTTATTGTCTTTAAGATCAGACACAGTGAATTGATAAACCTTCTTTTCTGGGATCCACTTAAGCTCACCATTCTTGAAGAACTTTCCATCTTTAACTTCCAAGGTCAACCATGAATCATCACCTTTGAAACGCCAACCCCACTGGAAGGTCTCCGTCCAAATATTCTTGCTTGCCTTGGAGTTGGGAGGGGGGCCACCATTACCTTTCCATTCCCCGATAAAATCCTGGAGTTTCTGGAGTGCTTCCTTGGAATCTGAATTTTTGTCCGCTGCAAAAAGAAAACTAAAGCTTAAAAAAGCAAATACTGCGGAAAAGAGCAGCTTTCTTAACATGAACCTATCTCCAATTAAGTTAAAATACTAAATTCAAAACCTAATCCATAATAAAGCCAGAAACAACATTATCACAATAGAATCTTTATTGAAAAATTATCCCATGGGATTACGCACCAAATTTCTGGCTTTTTTCACACAATCCTGCATATAACTAATGCTTTGATTAGCAATTGTTTCAGGGTCCGGCTTGTAATCAAAAACCTCCACGGAAACCCATCCACTGTAATTTTTTTCCAGTAACGCCTGAAAAATAGGAACAAAATCAACATTTCCAAAACCTGGTCCCCTTAGATTGGTATCATTAGCATGAAAATGACCAGTTTTTTCGATATATTTTCTTATCACATCAGTGATAGGTTCTGGTTCTGTTGACATTGCCTTCACATCCAAATGCAGGCAGAAGTTGGGGTGGTTGATTTTTTCAAGAATTTCAATTCCTTCAGCAGCGGTATTTATGAAATCCGCATCTGGTGGCGACAATGGTTCCAAGCAAAGTTTAACGCCCGCTTTTCCAATACCATCCACTGTTCGTTTAAGAGTATCCACGGCAAATTCAGCAGCTTGAAGTTTGGAAAATCCCGAAGGAATCCGCCTTTGTGCTGGTGACCCAAGAACCAGGATATTTCCACCTAACTCCTGGCAGGCTTTGGCAAGTTCAACAAGATAATTAGCTGTTGCAATCCGAACTTGCAAATCAGGGGAAGTAAGGCAAAATCCCTCAGTTTTTGCAAGCAGCCAATGCAAACCAATGATTTGGACTCCCTCAACTTCGGCTTCCCGCTTAAGTTTGGCGCGCATTGATGAAGAAACAGAGGTGATACGATCCGCAAGGGTAAAAGGAGCTAGTTCCAGACCCTGATATCCTGCATTCCTTACAAATCCACAAATCTTATCATGAGACCAATTTTCAAAAGTCTCATTACAAATCGCATATTTCATATTTATTCTTCCATTTTAATTCTTCTTTAAAATTACAACTTCCTGGCTTACCCCATCAATTTGAACAATAGTCAACGCAACTGAATCACCTATTTTTTCCATCGCTTTGTAAAATTCCACTGGCGAAGAAACAGAAGTCTGGTCAACCTTGGAAATCAATTTGCCCGATTGCAATTTCGCATTATCGGCAGGGGAACCTGGCAACACATCCTTGATAAGCACAGAATCTGGAACACCTCTGCCCCATAATGCCACACCAAGTGGCCTTTGCGACAAAATACTTGAATAATCAACTGTTATACCAAGAACGGGTGATTTTTGATTTGAAGCAATCACCGGCAATGCTGACAAATACTTGGCAAGTTTAACAGGGACCACCCTTTTTTGACTGCCAATTATTCCAGCAACCTCCACTTGGGCGACATTACCGGCCAGAGTTGAACCAATTTGGAGAAATAAATCATCTGGGTTCTCAACGACTTTACCATTGATGGCTACTATGGTGTCTCCCGGATAAATTCCAGCACGAAAAGCAGGAGACCTTTCAGAAACCTGGGCCACCTTTACTCCCTGGCCACCAACCGCCATTTGAACACCTAAAAACCCATATTCAACTTCCTCACCTTTACAAAGCACTTCGATAATTCTTTTATGATTTTGGTCCAATGGAACTGCAAACCCTTCAGAGGAGTCAACCCCAGGCCATCCTATCATGGATGTCAAGATTCCCACCCAATCCCCATCCATGGTCAACAAAGCTCCACCACTAGCCCCAGGTTTAACCACGGTATTTAACTGAAGCAAAGTGCCATATTGATAAAGTGGCACCTGGGTTCTATCAGCATCTGTGGACTGATTATTCCATTTACGCCTGAGATTTGAAAGCATCCCCCACCCCACGGAGGGGCTACCATCATAAAAACCAGAGGCATAGGGGTTTGAAATATGAACAAGGAACTGACCTTTTTTAAGGTTGGAAGCGTCACCGATCTTCAACACCTTTAAGTCAGGAATTTTGTCTATGAGGCGAAGCACCGCAAGATCACTCCTCCCATCAAGGGCATGAATATCAGCATAACTACCCTTGCCCCCGGGAAAGCGAACAAAAATTTTCACCGCATCCTTAACCACATGGGCCATGGTTAAAATCAAACCGCTTTGGTCAACCACAACCCCGGTACCAAAAGAATCAGGAAATGTTTCAGGATCAGACAGATCAAGTGAAGATTTTGGTTTTTCAATTGCTTTTCTAAGTCGTTTTTGCGGTTCAGCGGGCGGAATAAATCCTCCCAATTTGCCGGGAACACCCTCTGCCGGAACTGCTCCAAGTTCCTTATACTTTTGACTTCTGGAAACCAGAACGCAACCTATTGATATCTCACTTGCAGAAACAACTTTCTTTACCTTGTTTTCAAATTGCTCAACAAGGTCGGGTTGGTAGCTGTAAACTTCCCCCTTGGGAATAAAGGCAAGCAAGGCAACCAAGAAAATCATCAGCTTGATATTTTTCAACAACAAATAACCCTGATTAATAATCGGAAGGAGTAATAATCTGATAATAAAGAAAAACCAAGTAGAGTCTAATAAAAAACCTCCGAAGAAAATGTTTCCACGGAGGTTTCAAAAGCATTTGAAAAACAAAGGGAACTAATCCGCGGCAGCAGCGGCAGCGGCAGCTTTTTTCGCCGCCTTGCTCATGGCTGGCGCAGGTGCCGCAATTTGCAATGGCGCGGAAACATCTGTGGCATAACCACCTTCCGAAGTTAATACCAATCCCTTCTTTTGCAATAATTTTCGGGTGATCTCTTCCATGATTGTCGGATTATCACGCAGGTAATTCTTGGCGTTTTCACGCCCCTGCCCCAACCTCATATCACCATAGTTTATCCACGCGCCCGATTTATCCACAATCTTCTCATCGATGGCAAGATCAAGCAAGTCACCCTCACGGCTGATACCAAAATCGTGCATCAAATCGAATTCCGCCTGCCTGAAGGGAGGTGCAACCTTGTTTTTAACAACCCGAACCCGAACCCGGGAACCAATTGTTTCATCCCCTTCCTTGATACTTGTGACTTTTCTGGCTTCCATTCTGACTGAGCTATAAAACTTCATAGCAAGGCCGCCCGAGGTAGTTTCAGGATTACCAAAAACCATTCCAATTTTCAGACGGATCTGATTAATGAAAATCATGCTGGTTTTTGTCCGGGAGATGGTTGGATTCAAAATTCGAAGCGCCTGGCTCATCAGTCTGGCCTGAAGGCCCATGTGGGAATCACCAATTTCCCCCTCAACCTCCGCGCGGGGAACGAGAGCTGCCACCGAGTCAATCACAATAATATCAACAGCATTCGACTTGATCAGCATTTCAGCAATCTTCAAAGCTTCTTCCGCGCATGAAGGCTGGCTGACCAACAATGATTCCAAATTAACACCAATTCGTTTCGCCCAACCCGGATCTAATGCATGTTCCGCATCGATAAAAGCAGCAACTCCACCTTTTTTCTGGGCCGCGGCAACTGCATGCAAGGCCAGAGTGGTTTTACCACTGGCTTCAGCGCCAAAAATTTCCGTGATTCGACCACGGGGAATCCCATGACCACCAAGTGCTATATCCAAGCTCAATGCCCCGGTTGAAATACCCTGCACATCATTGGTTGCCACCTCTCCCATCTGCATGATGGCCCCTTTTCCGAATTGTTTTTCAATTTGGGAAAGGGTTTGTTTAAGTTCTTTGTCCTGAGCTGATTCAGCCATTGTCGTACTCCTAAAAATATAATCACCTGTTAACTGTACGGATGTGAGTATAACCGGGCTTTTTCTTGTCACAAGCCCAGCAGCAGGAATTCTTAAAATATCCCAACTTATTCAAGTTAAAGCAATTTGGCTAATTCTTCAGCCCGAAGTAACGCATGGGGCCGGATTTTTAAAATTCCATCCAGCTGCTCATCCCTTATCAAGTCCAGAATTTGTTTGAATTTAGGCCCAGGTTTCAATCCCAGCAGTTTAAGGTCCTCACCTCCAACCAAGGGCATTGGGTCAAGCACTTCTCGAGGCCATGAATTGAGTTTCTCAAGGCAATATTCCACAGGTTTTGAATCTAGTCCACTGGACAACCTATTGGCTCCCATAAGCTTTAATAAATCTGTCACAAAAGGTTGGGCCAGCAGTTTTTTAAATTCACACATTCTCAACTTTTCAGGTTCTTGCAAAGATTCCCTATGCAAAACCAAACTGTGAGTGATACCAGTTTCCAGATTGGACAACTTGAATTTCCTGCAAATTTCATCAACTTGCTTGATTGTGAGATTTTGCAAGATGGCTGCCAGCACCAATGGAAAGGAAGATTCCAGGGGCAGGCAATTTATCACCGCCATAAGATTTTTGTAATCGTGCAAAGTCTCGGAATGGAAAACCTCAGGTAAAATCTGCTTTGCCAAACCAAGTTCTATGAACAATCCAACGCCAGCCGACCTGCTTTGATGCTGGAAAATCTTTCGCAGTTCCTCTGCAATCCGTTCAGGACTAACTGTCCAAATTGCGGGTGAATTCGCTAATATCGCAACCCTAGTATTTTCTTCAAGGGAAAGATTAAATCTAGGCACAAGCCTTACCGCCCTCAACATTCGCAATCGATCTTCAGTAAACCTTAGATTGGCATCGCCTATCGCGCGAAGAACCCGGTTTTTCAAATCAATTTGCCCCCCGACATAATCAACCAAACTGCCTGAAATCGGGTTAAAAAACATTCCATTAATTGTGAAATCCCTGCGCAAGGCATCTTCCTGGGCATCGCAAAAACGAACAGCATCAGGCCGCCTTCCGTCCGTGTAGCCAAGGTCAGCACGAAATGTCGCGACTTGGATCATCAATGGTTTACCGCTTGGAAGAGTGGGGCCTATCACCTCAATGACCCCAAAACTTGCACCAACCGCAACAGTCCTTGGAAAAATCTTACGGACTTGTTCCGGGCGAGCGGAAGTTGCGACATCATAATCGGCAGGATTCAATCCTAATAGTTCATCACGAACGCACCCGCCCGCCCACAAGGCTTCAAATCCCGCGTCAACAAGTTTCCGCACCACCTCCGTGGCAAAGATCTTATCAGGATTCTGATTCATCATTCATAGGCTCGGGATCTTCAGGTGTCGCATTTGGATCATTCTTCACCCAGAATTGCAATTCATTTCTGCCATAGACTCTTTTGTCCCAACCAGAACCTTCAGCATCGGGCAAGTCACCAATCGGAATTTCACTTTCGGTCTGAACCACGACCACACTTCCAGGCTTAACCTTTTCCTGAAAAGAACGAACCATGGAAAAAAGTTCGTCCAGTTGATTCTTGAAATCAATGAATGGCGGACTGATGAAAATGATTGAAGATTCCTTGATTGGAATCCACCGTGCAGCCCAACGATAAGCATCCGTGCAAATAACATGTCCAAGATGACCCACATTGAATTTTTTGATGTATCTTTCGATAGCTTGGGCAAGATGAAAATCCCGTTCAATGAATGTGGTCTTTGAAGCCCCCCTGCTTATGGCTTCAAAACCATTCACGCCGGTGCCCGCAAACACATCAAAAAACGCGATCCCGTTCAAACTAACACCGAGGATGCTGAAAAGGGCCTCTCTCACCCGCTGGGGCGTTGGTCGCATCAGGGGATTTATTTCAAATTCAATTTTCCTGCCCCTAAGGATTCCAGAAACAACCCTTACTTCTGTTCGCACAAATTACCTGCCTGTTCCCTGAATGAATGGTTTTAATAATCAAACTTATATTCTAGCAGATTTGGCAAACTTGTTACCCTAAAGAATCACGGAAATAAAAGCTATCAGCATTTAAAATGCTCAAATGGGTAATAAGTGGCTACCAAACCAAATAGCATTTACCAACAACTTATTTTTTTATAAGGGAGATGAGGGGAGGATTTTGATGATCATTTAAAGAGCCATTAAATGCTTCTTTTAGCTTACCTGGATTTGAATTTACTGCATTTTCACCGCCCATTGCATTATTGGGCCCAAGCAACAACATCAATCGAACTTGTGACCGGTTGTAAGCATTAATTGATCCGACATAATTTGAATGTGCCATTTCCAGCGCGCGAATACTTAAAAGCACATCGCTCATCGTGGCATTTGGAGCATTTTGCTCAATTCTTAAAGTATTCAATCTATATGTTTCCGCGGCATGCTGGATTTGCTTCGAGCAAAGTTGAATTTGCTCCCGCCCATTGATGATTGAATCGCGAGCTTCCTGAACTCCCGCGGAAAGCTTGGCTTGTAGCTCCTTGTAGGTGAGATGAACCTGGTTCAATTTTGTCTCGGCAATCCTTCTTTTTTCCCGCGAGGTATGCCATTCCGTCAGGTTCCATTTCGCTGCAAGTCCCATATCCCATCGATTGGCCCAGTACAAGCTTGAATTGGCCCCTGCTCCAAAACCACCTTCCGCCATGTTGACTTGAAGGATAGGCATGAGTCGTGTTGGCCCCTCCATTCGCGCGATACCATCCTGGACATTTTCGAGCATCCGCTCCAATTCGCGAACACCAGGGCCATAAGCCATGGATTTAGCGACCATGTCTTTCATTCCAATCGAGACATCAACCAGATCCAATGGCACAAAATTTTGATCAACAGGAACCAATTCACTGTCAGGATCCAAACCCAGTAAAAATGCAAGCTTTACAGCACAGGAATCCCCCTGCTGTTTCAACTTGAGAATCGCCTGTTTTCGGCCATTCAACTCCGCATAAACGGCTTCCACAAGAACTGTGGCATCAGGATGATTTTCCTTCATCTTTTCAGCGCGCTTCAATTGCTCAAGGTGATATTTCTCTAGTTCCCTGGCAACTGCCTCCCCACGCCTTGCGGTAAGCAAATCAATATATGCAATCGCAGCATCCAAGCAGAGTTCGGTTGTGATCTTGGTCAATTCACCCCTCGTCTGCCAATGTTTTCTCTCTGAGACAATTTGTTTGTAAGTGGCTTCCTTTAAATCAAGCTCTGTCCTGATTTCAACATTAGGATAGAGCGCTCCGGTGCTTGATTTGATCAAATCACCATTAAAATTCTGGATTCCACCCTCGTGCCTGTAATATGCGATACCACCATAAATTGAAGGCAACCACGACTTGGCAGCCAAGGCATTTTCAGCGTTACTTTCCTCAACCTTTTCCCGCATCAACACAATCTGGGGATTTTGCTCTTCAGCAAGCCTTAGCACGGTGTCAAGATTTATGGGAAGCGCCTTGGATTTTTTTTCAGACTCAGCAGGAGTATTTTCAGAAAATCTAACCTGGGATAGCTCATTGGTTGATTCACCATCACCAACCACATTGATACGATTTGAATCCTGTTGTTTATGGGGGATATTTTTTACCACCGCTGATGAATCTTTTGCCAGGGGAATCGGCTTTTCACTACGCAACTGGGGATTAAAACAACCAATCCCGATTAGCGAAAGGCTTCCAGCACAAGCAATCGATGACCAAAAGCTATTACGCTTTTTATAATGGTTCATTCGATTTGGTTTTTTTCCAAAAGCCATGCTGAGGCCCGATCAAAAAATAAAATAACAACTCGTAGAAAATAGATCGGCATTAAAACGGGAAGACTTTGCGGAATTTGACATAAATATGGATATTCACGAACACAACACCAATCTAGGCAAGATAGGATGGGTGTTTTTAAAAAAACAGCAACCAATGGGGCATTCAGCCCTGTGTTGCTGTTTCTTAACATAAAAAATTTAGATTATGCAGGAGTCTCTTGTTTTTTGGGAACATCAAAAAACAACGCCAGGGAAATTGCCGCCACCAATGAAGCAAAACATGGAACCAAGAACAAAGTTTTAAAATCCACGAGATTATTCTTGGTGAATATTTCCTGCATCAAATAGGGACAAACAGAATTTGCAACAAGGGCGCCTACTCCAAGGATCATAACATTAAACAATCCCTGGGCACTGGATCTGGCATCTTTTGGAAAAACCTCATCAACAAATATATACACCGTCGCAAAGAAAAACGCATAGCAGATACCATGTACTATCTGCACCAAAATAATAAGTTCTTTGTGCTGGGGTAAGAAAGAGTAAACTGCAAATCGAATTGCATGGCCTAAGATCCCAATCACCATTGTCCACTTCCAACCAAGCATTTTTAGAGTGACTCCAAGAATTACCATGGTGAGAATTTCAGCTATCTGGCCAATGCTCATAATGGGCATGATCCAATTGCCTGGAATCCCTACCCCACCCGCCGCCACATCGGCGCTCATGAAGGAACCGGTCCAATTAAAATAACAATTGTGTACAAATGCATCGATGAAAGTGACCAGCCAGAGAATCAGAACAAATGGGTTTTTTAGCAACTTGATTGCCTCCAACCAGGCAAGATTATCTGAGCTTTGGGCGTCTGATTTCTTGGGCGGTGTGTGGGGCAGAGTCAAACTGAAAAATGCCAGGGTTAATGAAGCGATTCCTGCTATGATGAAAGTCCATTTAGTGGCCTCTTTCATAGCATCCCCTGTCAAACCATTTTTCAAAACTGTTCCAAGCCAGTCAACCATTCCCTGGGGATTCGCCTTGGTTACCGCTTCCCAATCAACAAGAATGAATGTAAAAGGCCATGCGGCAAGTATCCAACCTATCGTTCCACCCATTCGCACGATTCCAAATTCATTCTTGGCATCTTTCATATTTGCAAATGCTATCGAATTGGTGATGGATATTGTTGGAACATAAAGCAGGCAATGAACCAGCATCAAGGCAAAGAAAGACCAGAAATCCCTGGTAAAAGCGCAACCCAATATCGCCAAACCACCAACAAGATGGCTGAATGCAAGGAATCGTTCCGCTGCAAAATTTCTATCTGCGAACTGGTTTGAGAAAAACATCCCAACAATCGCTGCAATGGGAAACGCATTCAATATCCATGATTGCTCCGCAGGGGTGAATTTCAAGCTGGGAAGGTAACCAAAAATCAATGGAAGCCAAGCACCCCAGATGAAGAATTCGAGAACCATCATCACAAATAACCTTAGACGGATCGACATGTCATTTCCCTTTTGTCAAATTCCAAGGAGATTAATTAAAATCACACTATGAGACATTTATCTTTCCATTTCAACAATCGATTCACAAAACAACTCAAAAAATCACTATCCCAAGGCATTGATCAAACTATCCGCATCATAAACACATCCACCCCACGTGCCCCCGCCCAATTTTTGCAATGCCGCCCATAAGCGTGTGTCATCTGGAAGGTTGGGATCAGCGGCTAGGTCAGGCCTTAGCCCTCTACTTTGCAAGGTTTTATTTCCCCATTCAACACCATGATGCTGCCCCTTTTCGCCCACAAGATTAAGCGAACCTTCCAAATTTATACGATCGATGGTTATCTCGATCAAATCGCCTTCAAGAATTTTACCTATTGGGCCACCAGCTAGCGCCTCAGGTCCAACATGACCAATGCAAGCACCAGTGGAAACACCAGAAAATCGGGCATCAGTGATCAATGCGACATGCTTACCAAAACTCAAATGCTTCAAAGCCGAGGTCACCTGATATGTTTCCTCCATCCCACTACCCATCGGCCCCCTGCACATTAAAACAATGACATCGCCGGGATTTATTTTCTTTTCTTTGATTGCCGCGATAGCCAATCGCTCTTCCAGAAAAACCCGCGCTGGCCCTGTTATTCGGTAGACTCCATCTTTATCAACCACTGAAGCATCAATCGATGTGGCCTTGATCACCGCGCCTTCAGGAGCCAAGTTACCCTTGGGAAAGCATACTGTTGATGTCAAACCTTGTTTTTTAGCACTCTCTGGAGGAAAAATCACCTCGTCAGGATTGACACCATCAAGTTTTTTAAGCATCGATCTGAATTTATTGCGCCTTTCCGAATCTCGCCACTCTTTCAAATTCTCCCCCAAGGTTTTTCCAGTACAGGTCAAGACAGAGGTGTCGAGTAAACCCATATTTTCAAGGTGCAACATAACTTCAGGAACCCCTCCCGCCAGAAACACGGAAACAGTGGGGTAACCAACAGGGCCATTTGGCAATGCATCCACAAGCCTGGGAACCTTGCGATTGATCTCAATCCAATCCTCGACATTGGGCCGCTTTAATTTTGCTGCATGGGCAATTGCGGGTATGTGAAGCAACAAATTGGTGGAACCCCCAAATGCAGCATGAACCACAATTGCATTACGAATTGCTGCAGGGGTAAGAATATCCGAAGTTTTCAATCCCTCTGACGCGAGTTGATAAAGAGCCTGCGCTGAATACTTTGCCAACTCCAACCAAACAGCTTGCCCAGAAGGCGCCAGGGCAGAATGAGGTAACGCCAGCCCCAAGGCCTCGGCCACAACCTGGGAAGAGGCTGCTGTGCCCAGGAATTGGCAACCGCCCCCGGGTGAGGCACAAGCCCTGCAACCCGCCTCCGCTGCTTCCTTCAAGGAAATTTGATTATGCGAAAAGCGAGCACCGATTGTTTGCACCTTGCCTGCATCCTCACCATTTTCAGCTGGTAATGTGACTCCACCAGGCACAATGATCGCTGGCAAATTATGTAATCCCGCTACAGCCATCATCATTGCAGGCAAGCCTTTGTCACAGGTTGCAACGCCCAACACCCCTTTTCGGGTGGGCAACGACCTTGCAAGTCTTCTTAACACTATCGATGCATCATTTCGATAAGGAAGACTATCCATCATTCCATGGGTGCCTTGGGATCTGCCATCACATGGGTCTGTCACAAAACCTGAAAAAGGAATAGCTCCTAAATTTCGAAAGGTTTTAGCAGCCTCCTGAACCAAAAGAACCACCTCCCAATGACCGGTGTGAAAACCAAGCGCAAGGGGTGTGCCATCGGGATTACGAACACCGCCCGATGTGCTTAAAACCAAAAATTCGGGCCTGCCCATTTCTTCTGGTTTCCAACCCATTCCAACATTAAGCGACCAGCCAAACAAATCACCACTCGGAGAATTAAGCAATAATTCTTCAGTTAAAGGTAGTTCCCCCCCGGGCCCCATGGCATGTGATTTAACATTAAAAGTCTCGGGACTTCCCTTGAGGTAATCCTTGATGCCAAATTTGTTGTTCGCCATGAATCAAAAACCTTGAGTTGTTTATTAACTTACTTTGGCTGCGCGGGATGTTGGCACCAATCTGGGCAATGGCACCACAGAACCATGAATACCACCATGTTTGTGAATTAATTGTGCGAAATCAACACGGAGAAAATCATGCAAATAGGGTTTCCTAGTGGTTGAAACATATTCTCTGGCCATATGCAGCATTTGGACATCATAAGACTTTTTACTGTGCGTATGCCAAGCACAACGCCCCTGATGCCTGCGCAAATCACCATTAAATTCAGGGCTGATATGATAAAGCTCATGAAAAACCGTGACCAGTTTGTTCTCGAGTGTCTGGTCTTGGAATCTGGGCAGACAAAAAG
Organism: Planctomycetia bacterium; assembly: GCA_005786805.1. GTDB lineage: Bacteria > Planctomycetota > Planctomycetia > Gemmatales > Gemmataceae > UBA969. The sequence continues at coordinate 32,763 of SYCV01000053.1, forward strand.
TGACAAGGTAGTAAATTTCCCTGCCATCCACATAATACTGCTGAACCTCGTAATTTCTATTTCCACGCTTACATTGAATATTGCCGCCCTCAAATCGCATGGGTGTTACCCGCGCCTGCAAACCGTGAAGCCTGATGTTCCTTGCCCTGGTGATAGTCACCAGAATTTTATTGGGATCCAGCTTAAAAAATTCTGGACATGTCTGGGATATATCTGAAATGAGTTCCAGCATCCTTCCGGAAAAATCAAACGAACAATCTGGAGACCCAGTTTGCAACCATGGAGGTGAATCGAATCCGATTTTTCGAGAACCACCAAGTTCATGGCGATCAAAAGTCACCAAAGGAACTGGTACCACAGGATTATTCCATTTCAGGATTGTAGGATAATGCTTCATGCAATAAAGCGATTGCGAATCGCCTCTCCCTTATGTAATCAATTTAAGTTGCCTCGTTGCAACCTCTATTAAAGGATGATCTGTAATTTTCGTTATTTCCAGTAAATTCTTTTCATATTTCCAACCGATAAGAAATTAGGAGTATTTCAAATACTTAAAATTTCGATGTTTTGGTTAAAAACCGGCAAGACAGGGAAAATAGAAATGAAGACTAAAACAAAACTTACCGTACTTAGCTTAAGCTTAACTAGCTTTATTTTAGTGGGTACCTCGGGTTGCCAAACACATATTGCAGGCATGACATTACCCAGCGGGCATTATTTAGAACATCCTCCCCAGTATGTTCCACCCTCACCTTTCTTCCCGATTTCCAAGGAGTTAGCTTCCATGGAAACTGGTGCTAATAACAATCAAACAGCCACTCCACCATCCTCACTGCCCGCACCACTGCCGGGACCTGGGGGAATGGGTGCACCTGCTCCCATGCCGGGTAACTAATTAATTTCCTCATCTTTCCCAATCCCCAACTGGATGCATAAAAATTATGCCTCCAGTTGCTTGCATTGGCTTGACAGCATTTCAAACAACCGGTATTTCCGCCCCAACTTGTTTTAGGTTTGAATCGAGATTTTTTCTCTTATCTGCATGCTATTGGAGTAATGCAAATTCAAACAAAAACACCGGGAGGGATTCCCATGCGAATCCAAAATTGGCATAAAACTTCTCTAATGCTTTCTTTAGGCTCATTTTTTTTAACTGGCTGCTTTGATTGGTGCCCTTTTTGCACCAAGGAAGATAAAAAATTTCAACCAAAGCCAACTTACTCTCTTAATACTTTGGGTGAAGCACCCACAACTCAACCAAAGGTGACGACGGAAACCGCAGATATCCCAGGGGCTGGCGCGGTAAGCAACATAGGAAATACCTTGGATGGAAATCCGATTAGCGTATCCAATGCACCAAAAGTGACCAAAACTCCTGAAAAAAATCCCATCGCGATAAGCAATCCCATAGGTGAGGGCGGAACCAGCCAGATAATATTCACCCCCACACCTCAGGCAAAAAAAGCCCCGGTGCATAGTATTCCCACAACGGGAAATGAAACAAAGGATTCAAAAATTGAAAACGGCCCCGCACTTCAGGAACTTGGAATCCCAAAAACAAGCCTGACTCCATCGCTTCAACCAGTACCGGAAATCATGGATCCCGAAAAAGTGAGTCCCACAACGATTTCAAATGCAAAGGGAAATAATATCCCTGCAATTGATTCTGTAATTATTCCGCCAACTCCCGGCATGGGTGCGCCCAGAACTAGTGCACCACCTACAACTATAATGCCAACGGGTGGAAGTTTACCAACCTCTGCTCCATTGGGAATCCCCTCAGCGCCCCAGGGAACGCCATATCGTTAAAATTTTATAAGAAATAAAAAAAAGACTTACGGACAAAAACCCTCTGAGTTCTTTTTTCAAAGTGCTACCTTAGTTTTAAATAAATATAGCTTTATCATGCGGGGTTAAATATTATTTGGCAAAAACAACTAAATGCAATTGCGCTTAAGGGTTTTTCTTCGGATTTAAAAGCACATCTGTATCTTCAGCACCAAGAAAGTCTTTTAACATCCCGGGTTTATTTTTGCTCCTAAGCATCTTTTGGAAGGGGGTAAAAGTTCCCCCCGATGAATTAAACATCCAAGATGTTATTGGTTCTTTTGTTTTTTTGTCGCGAAACGCAATAAAATCAGTCGCACGAATGTCACAATCATAATTCCCATTCGAATCAAAAAAAAGTATGCCACCCAGAGTTAATAGCGTATGCGAAATGATTTCTTTTTCGATATCAAAAAAAAGAACCCCATATTTGCAACCCAAGCATGCATATTTTTCATTTTTAAAAAAACCAAAGGAATAAATGGAACCATAATGTTCCCCAATAGTTTTAAGTTTTTCCCCAGTAAGCCCATCAAATAAAAATGCTTGATATTTTTCATTTCCAGTCAAAATCCAGCGGCCATTTTTGCTAATTTTTAAACAAGAAACTGATTCATGATGATCTAATACATGCAATTTTTTAGCATTTTCTAAATCCCAGACCACAACAGTTTTATTATCTTGAAGTGTAACAGCTTTTTTTC
>SYCV01000006.1 GCA_005786805.1 Planctomycetia bacterium
CCACCCCGGTTGAATGCTGGTTAGTCGTGGACCATTCAATTTGGCCAACCCCTCCTTCCGGCATATCCGTGGCTAGAATATCGCATCCCATTTTGGCAAATAGTGAAATCAATGGCTCTTTTCCAACTGCAAATCCAAGCCCTTTTTTTCCTGGTTGCAACATTCCCCGTTCATGCAACACCTGGGCAATGTAATACCACTCCCATAGCTTGCGGTGCAATTTGACTGGTTCATTTAATTCTTTCGCCCATTTTTCAAAATCATCAGATAGTAATTGCTTTTTAGTGCAGGCGGAAGATTTTAACATTAAAACAATGCCCTTTTCGGAATGTGGGGAATAACCAAGGTTTGTTTTAAGCTATTCCCGAAGAGACTGTCAATGTAAGCCAGGGTTTTATAGGTAAAATTTGTTTGATTGAGATGTGATATCAAAAAATGGGATTAATCAATCGCAGCAAATCTCCAGGTAGGGACACTGGGGGGATAGACCCCGCTGTAAAACGCCTCTGTTCCAATGGATTCAAGAACCTTCTTGAGAGCATGCCTTCTAACAGTGATGTAATAATACTCGCATCGGGAATCCCGGATGTAATCCCAGACCTGGTATAACTGGTCTGTTTCCTTGATGACAGCGTGAAGATCCACCACAAACGCTGGCTCGAGATTAACCCTCGCGGAAAGATGTTGCCTGTATGCCCTGTTAAATCCCAACATTTCCTGAATCACCAACCGATCGGGAAATCGCATGGAATCATAAACCAAAGGGGCATCGGACAATTCTTTAAACCGTTTATTAAGTAATTTCACATCCGATGAAAAATCTGCAGAACGCAAAAGAACATACTGGTTCTCGCGTGGGTCCAGGATTTCTAGATTCAACGCAATCATCTGGACAAATGGAGAGAGAATCGCGTTATTTTGGATTTCCTCTGCTTTTTCAGCATCAGAAATTTCCAAAGGTGACATTAAGAGCATTGCAGAAATAATGAAGTCTGAAAGTGCCATGATTTACACTCCTCATGAAAGTCACCTGATGCAACAAAACATGAACTGAGATCATTTAGCTCTACTAAAATTGTATGTTGGACAATAAATTCCTAATCTTCTTATTTTCAACAATCCCTTGATTTTAAAAATAATCATTATTCCAACTTCAAACTATACTGCAAAGTTAATGCCAAAAACAAAATAGTTTGGGCTTTGTTAAATTCATTCGAAATACATTCTAAAATCAAACCACCGACAAATCGTCTCGCTGAAATTTGATGCAAATCGTGCCCGATATATGAGCATCATTTTGAACCACTGTAAAAACCAAAAATACAAAAACACATAAGCTATTGCTTTTAAACACTTTATGACTGATAGGTTCATTTTTATTTTTGAACGGCATACTCTTTGCTCAATTAAAGTTCGGTGTCTTTATTTAATTCGCATCATTGAGGAAGGGTTTTTATGAAACAGTTTCTTTTTTCTTTGGTGGGATTTCTGCTTCTAAGCAATATCTCATCTCTCCACGCTCAAACTCCTGAAAAGGAAAAAGCCAGCGTCACAGTTGCTCAACTAGCCGAAGATCTCAAAAAAGTAAAAGAGGAGGCTGACACGGCAATTGCTGAAGCCAAACTTGGTGGTCACAATGCTTGGATGCTTACTTCATCCGCACTGGTTCTCTTGATGGTGCCAGGCTTGGCGTTGTTTTATGGCGGTATGGTTCAAAGAAAAAATGTATTGGCCACCATGATGGAGAGCATGGCCTCGCTCTCGGTTGTTGGTGTGTTTTGGATTATTTGTGGTTACGGACTTGCGTTTGGCCCATCAGTGATTCAATGGGGTGATGCTGGATTGATCGGCTGGCACTCAAAGTTTTTCTTCCTCCAAGGAGTTGAAACTGCTGATATCTTGCCAGCAACCAGCACTCCAGTTTATACCCATGTGCTTTTTCAAGGAATGTTCGCGATTATCACCCCTGCCTTGATCAGCGGTGCGATCGCTGAAAGGATAAGGTTCTGGCCATTCACGATTTTCTCAATTCTCTGGGTGACACTAGTTTATTGCCCGCTGGCACATATGGTCTGGGCATTTGATTGGTTCTATGACAAACCCTTAGACGAGGGATTGGGATTAGGTGGTACTGCGATTGGTCTTCTTGGAAAATGGGGCGCGCTGGATTTCGCGGGTGGAACCGTAGTGCACATTGCCGCTGGTTTCGCAGGCCTGGCATGTTCGCTGGTACTTCGAAAAAGAATTGGATATCCCTCACAGGCTATGCGTCCAAACAGCATGGTGCTTACATTGCTGGGTGCAGGCCTTCTGTGGTTTGGATGGTTTGGATTCAACGGTGGAAGCGCTGTAGCATCTAACTTCTTAGCCACCTCGGCATTTGCCGCGACCCAAGCTGCCGCCGCTGCCGCTGGTTTAAGCTGGATTCTTGTTGAATACCTTCACAAAGGCAAACCAACAGCCTTGGGACTCGCATCAGGTATAGTCGCAGGTTTGGTTGCGGTAACTCCAGCTTCCGGATATGTGTACATGTGGGGTGGCCTGGCAATTGGTTTTATCGCTGGTGCCGTCTGCTATGCTGCAGTCCAATTGAAATCCATCCTGGGATACGATGATTCACTTGATGCCTTTGGTGTGCATGGTGTGGGTGGTTTCCTTGGGGCGATTTTAACAGGATTCTTCTGCTTCTACGCTGTAAACTCACTTGGTACAGATGGGTATGTTACATCTGAATCCACGGTGAAAAAACAAATCGCTGAGCTTGAAAAGAAGCCTGAAGCTGAGAGATCAGCCGGGGACAAGGCAAACATTGCCAAGCTCAAGGATTGGACCCCATCCGGACAGGTCATGATCCAAATCAAGGCAAGTATCTTTTCAGCCTTGTTCGCCTTTGTTCTAAGTTATGGTCTTGCACTTGGAGTGCAGGTGATGACAGGGTTTAATTTCAGCACGGACTTGAATTCGGAATCTGAAGGACTCGATGAAACAGAACATGGTGAGACCGGGTTTGATTTCGGCACCACTTTTTCATCCGGCAAGTCTTCTGCTCCTCGTGCCGCCCTTTCACCACCCAATGGAAAGGGATATGTAATCACTCTTGACGGTCCAAACCAGGAGGATGTAAGGAAGGTATGGTCTGAAATGTGCCAGACTGGCAACACACCACCTCCGGATGATTTCAAGAAAGTTTATCCATACCTGACAACCATCACGGCGAATAAGTTCAAGTTCAGGGGAGGCGACCCGAACAGTATCAAGGATTCTCTGGCACGATTGTTCCAGAAAAAATTGAATACTCCTGTCAAATCCACTGTTGAGGCATAAAAACCCTTTAATCCAGCCGGTAGTTGGCCGGCTGGATATTTCCAAAACAATATCACCAAATTAATGAAAAGAGAGAATTAAAAATGAAAATGATTGTTGCGATTATTCGCCCGGAAAGACTTGAAGCCGTTCAGGCCGCTCTTAATGAACGGGATGTTTACCTCATGACAGTGACTGAGGTGCGAGGCTGTGGTAGACAGCGGGGCTACACCGAAGTTTATCGTGGCACTGAAATCCAGATCAAGCTTCTTCCCAAACTAAAGCTTGAAATCGCTGTCACGGATGCTTTTGTTGATGCCACCATTGAGGCTATTGTTCACGCCGCGCGTACACCGGAAACAGGTCAGGTGGGGGATGGCAAGATATTCGTACTATCCCTAGAGGATTGTATCCGAATCCGAACGGGTGAAAAAGGCGCCATTGCCATCGGGCCATGATTCATTGTTTATCAGCAAAAAAGACAGGTGTGCCTGGCACTCCTGTCTTTTTTATTTCATACCTGCAATTTTATCGGGATGAATTACCGGATTCGATTTGTTTCAGGATCACTTGGGCGACCGCATCAGCCAACTCGGCATTACCCTCAGGTGTGTAATGTGTTCCATCTTTGCCCAACATCTTATCCATGCCTTTTTTCATCACCACCTCATGAAGATCATTCAATGGCACTTTTAAAGAGGTCATTAAACTACCAGCCTTAGTGTTGAATAAAACCACATCCTTCTCAAATCTGTCAAATGATGCATTGCGCATGGCATGACGGTCATCATGAATTGGCGTGGTCAATGCAAAGATGAAAATCGCCTTGGTGTTTTTGCTTATTAGCTCGTGAATAGCCCTTAGGTTTTTTTCATACTCGTCCAAGGGCACCTGGTGGGTTTTGGTTTTCTTGTCGAACTTTATGTCATGTAACCCGCAATTTAAATGCACGAGGTCTGGTTTTTGCGAAATCACCCACTTTTCGAGGTTTTTTAGCACATTTTTACTGTCAGCGCCGTTCTCCTTGAAACTCACCACGATTGCCTTGCCTTCAAGTTTTTTAGCAACCAATGGGGCATAACCCAGACGGATTGAATCACCCACCAAAACCACCTTGGGCAACGGTTTTTTTTCCTGGGCATACAGGCCAATGGTTCCCAGCAAAAAAACCAACAAACCGATCATGCGTGACTTCATTTCAAAACTCCTGTTTCAATTTCATTACAACAAAACATCAAGGGGAAATACTATTTTGAAGATTGATCCATCAACCATTGTCTCCATCCGGACTGGGATTTCTTCACAACATCCATGCTTGAAAAATCAACCGGGCCGAAATCCTTACCACCGGCTATCTTGACCAATGCCTCATGCGCAGCCTTTTGCACCCCGGTATTGGAATCCGCTAGCAATAAAATCAAATCCCCGGCTCCTGACAATGATTTTAAAACACCCATATATTCAGATGCTTTCTGTCTTAATAAGGGGTTTGAATCCTTTAAAAACGCACTTATATCCTCAGGCTTCAACTTTTGAAGTTTTTCATCTAGCAACTTTAAAGCAGGTTCCCTTACCCCTGGATAAAAACTGGCTGCAAACATTCCCAGCCCCTCCAATGACTCCCGGTCACCCCTCCTTGCCAGTTCCTTCGCCATAAGTTTATGCTTTTGCTGGTTTTCTTCCTCCCGAAGTGACTTGATCATTTCGGATACTGTCATATTCAACAACCATTTGGGCACTTGGGGCTTGCCCGCAAGCACCGCGTTTCTTCGCATTGTCACCCGCAACCTCAGGTCTTGCAACAAAGGGGCATGTTTGCTTCCCTGCAATGCCGAAGTCAATTCATCCCGGGCGAAATCCAGCAACTCATCATCATCGGATTTTAGAAGAAACCCTTTAAGCTTCTGGCTGATCATGGCAACCGGACAACTATGCTCAAGCTTTGCGGATTTTTGCAATCCCCTGAACAGTGCCGGGATGGAATCCGATCCGAGCATTAAAAAGTCGTTTTTAGCCTTTAATCCTTCAGCACCAGGTAATTGCCCGATATCAAATTTGATGAATTGATTGATGATTTTGTCATAACGGGCCTCCTCGGATTCGCTAAGCAGAGGCAAGCTGGGTGCGAGTGGATGGGGCTCCCTTTTGGGCAGTATTTGCCCTATTTGAACTAATATCATCAAATTCAACAAGAAATATGACATTTTTCTCCCAAATTACAGCTCTTATAAAACAATATCCGGTTTATTTATGACGCTGCCAATACAAATCTCCCATCCATACTTTCCATTGTTTTCTTGACTGAATCCCAGCTTCCCCCATAAATTGGAGGTACGCAATCTGTCAAGGAAGC
>SYCV01000054.1 GCA_005786805.1 Planctomycetia bacterium
CTGGTGAGCAAGGGCGCGAGTGTCATCAACTCTAGAAAATGGGTTTACGGTTTTTTTTCATTATTCACATTAATGAGCATCCCGGCGGCCTTCATGCCATCTGGCCTTTTATTTTTGGCAGTCCTTATCCTTATTGGCTTTTCAACACTCGCCCTTTTTCCAAGCTATTATTCGTTTAGCCAGGATCTCACAGTCAAACATCAGGGGAAAATCACAGGGGCGCTTGGCAGCTTGAATTGGGTCGGCATGTTTGTGATGCAGATCAGCGCGGGATTCCTCATCCAAAAAACTGAAAACAATTACTTCTCTGATTTCATTAACAACGGCATGGCCATCGATGAGGCCCGCAAACTAGCCCAAAGCCAGGCTTACACATGGGGAATCGCCATCGCGGGAATTCCACCAATAATAGCCTTGGCTTTGCTGCAATTATTCTGGCATGAAAAAAGAAAAACAGAAGAGACTACACAAATAATTTAACCACTCATCGTACCGGAATTTCATAAACCACAACTGTTGAGTGAACACCCTTTCGCTTGCAGGCCCAGTCATAAACCACTTTTCCCTGCTGGGCTTTCAACGATTCCTCATCTTGAGTGTTCAGACGAAGATGCGGATTACCCGATCGCTCAACAATCACATATTTAACCCTTGGCTCAGAAAACCGCAGGTCCATCGCCCCCTCAAGAAACACTTTGCCTGCATAATAATGCGACCAACAAAAAGGATCCTCAACCGGGTCCCCCGGTTTGCTGTTCATAGCCAACCACTTGCCAGCCTGCCTGAACCCCTCACGATTATAATGCAGGGTCTCCATGCTTTTATAAATTGATGGCACAAGCAATATCAGCAGCAAAACTGATACTTGATTAATCTTAAAAATTAAACCTTGGGAATTATCTCGACCAAAAAGCGCCAGAAACCAATTTCCCAAGACAATGCCTCCATAAGCCGACCAGATAACCATCAACATCAATGCAAGGACTGCATGTCTTTCAGAAAGATATCCCATGACCAGCGCGACGCGATAAAACGCGACATTCAATATTAAAAATGAAAGGACAATCACCATCACCCCGGGTTTACCCCAAACATTAATCGGCGTCGAAAACAATCCAATCAATGCGAATGCGCATCCTAGGTAATTCAAACCTTTCAAATAAGAATCACCAAGCACCATGAAAGACCAGGCAAATCGGGCGGCGGGACTTTTGTCCTCCCCCTCCCACCAACTTGCAAACAAGGGTAAATGCCCCACTTCGGATGTGGAAACCATTGCGAGCCGGTTATCATTTTCCGCAGGGGCGAGGGACATTTTTTCAAGAATTTTCTGTCCTGTGGGTTTTGTTGTTAATTTCCCGACCGTCAAGACAAATGGAACTGCTAGCATCATAAATCCAAGGGACAAGCTGACCAGTCCCTTGCCATTTCTTCTCATCAATTGTAAGTCTGAAAATTTACCAAGCAAGATACTTCCAGCCAGCACAACAAAAGACGCGAATGCGATGATTATCCCTTCCGGTCTCACAAGGTAAGCTCCACCCGAAAAGAGTCCCGCAAACAACCAAGTCAAAATATTATTATTTTTAAATGCTGATAAAACGCAGGCCAAGGCACTTGCTGCAAAAAACAAAAACATGCCTTCAGATAAACCATCACCCAAAACCTTGCTTATGGCAGGCAAAAACTCAAACAACAAGACCGACCACACCGCAACCCGAAAATCAAAAATCTCCCTCGCCAAAAAAAACAAAGGCAACACCAACAAAACACTAAATACGGAAGAAACCAATTGACTGCTGATTTGAAAAGCAAAAGCCAAGTCAGAATCCACAAAATATCGCACAGGTTTGCTTGCAAGATATATTGCAAACGGAAAGCCGGGATGCTGTTGCGCATCCTTGATAACCGACTTCCAATCATTTGAGTTTTCCAACAACCAAGCGTATCGAATAAATCCTATACTATCCCGTGCCGCAACCTCCGTGCGCGTCATCTGCCAAGCTCTTATTCCCAAAACCAAAAGCATCAAAAGTGCCAGGACAATCCAACTCTGCTTGGTTGAAATCACAGCATCATGCTTAGGAACTTGCATTTCCATTTTGTTTTTACACTAAACTGTTGACACAGTGGATTTTAGGCCTGCGTGATCTTATTCAAATTTTTAAAATCTGGTCAATACTACTCCAATCTGAAAATTCTTTTAAAAGCGCGATCCAATAAACCAAAAATTAAAACAATCTTTAAGCATAATTTTTTGCTCAACCCTTTTAATTTTGGGAGTAAAACAAGGAATAAAGGAAAAGTAATTTAGGAAAATTGGGTCAAGATTACATGCAAGGCGTGTTGACAGGCTAATTTAATGGTTTACCATTTAGTAAGTCATTAAAAATCATATGGTCACCTTTGTTTTAAGCCGATCTCTAGGAAATACGCTCTAATTTCTAGATTTTTGGTGATAATTTGATTGGATTTCTAAAATGAGTGATTTTTTTAGGCGAATTTTAAAGCGCCTGGCTGTTCCAAATAAAAAACAGAGATATTTCCTCAATCCACCCCAACTCATTTTTCTTGAAAGCAGAATTAACCCAGCGCCCACCACCTTCACAGTGACCAATTTGAATTCAAGTGGCCAAGGGTCGCTGGCTGATGCAATTGATCAAGCTAACAACGCCAGTAATCACCCCGAAAATGATACCATTGTTTTTGCTTCATCCCTATTCACCAGTGGTTCAGCCAAGATTTCCCTTTCCAGCCCACTTCCCGCAATTGCAGATGCTTCTACCGCGGGAACCCTTACGATAACTGGCCCCGGGGCAAATACTCTTAACATCAGTGGCAACAACGGCAATTTCAGCATCTTTAACATCAGCACTGGTGGCAACCTTTCAATCGCCGGGGTGACTGTCTCAGGTGCCAATTTAAATGGCAATGGAGGCGCCTTCAGTAACTCTGGAACTCTCGCAATTTCCAGCTCCACCATATCGGGAAATTCGGCCGTCAACGGCGCTGGTATTTTCAACAATGGAACCTCACTTACGATTTCCAACTCAACCATATCGGGAAATACAAGTTCAAGTTTCGGAGGTGGAATTAACAATTACAAGGCTGGCTCAACCTCAATTTTCAACTCCACCATTTCAAATAATCGAGCAACTAACGGGGGCGGCGGCATTGTTAACACAAACTCGAACCTCTCCGTTTCAAATTCCACCATTTATGGCAATACCACTTCGAGTTATGGTGGGGGGATTTTCAACACCAGTGTCAGTTCTGGTCAATCGACTTTAAGCGTCATCAACACAACTATCTCCGGCAACTCTGCTGGCATCAACAATGGTGGCGGCATTTCCAATAATGCAACAATAACCCTTCTCTCTAACACCATCATTGCCAATAGCCTTAATGGTGCTGACTTTGTTGGAAATGCACCAATTACAAACATAAACAATCTTGTGGAAACACTTGGTACGGTCACCGGCACTTTTACTCCCGCTTTTACTGCGGACCCACTTCTTGGCACTTTGCAAGATAACGGCGGCCCCACCTTCACCATGGCTTTGAGTGCTGGTAGTCCTGCAATCAGTAACACACCATTGGCAACCCCAAACCAAGATCAACGAGGATTCACACGCTTCAACAATGACATTGGGGCATTTGCTTATATTTCCCCAACGGCCCAAAATGATGTTCTTGTTGCAACCAACACAAGTGGCCAGTTAGGACTTTTCCTTTCCTCCGCTGGCACCACGCTTTCCGATGTGCATACTTCTTATAATGCTGGTGCAAACACCCTGACTATCACCGCTGCAACCACAGGCACACTTTCCACAGCACCCTCAACCGGAATTTCGGGCATTGCCATAGACAACATGAACCACACCATCTCTCTAAGCCTGAATACTCTGGTGAACTTCGCAGGGATAGTGCTCGTTGGAAATTCTGGACTTGATTCCGTAATTATTGGCACTGGGGGAGTGGATTTAAGTGCTGTCACGACTGGAACAACTAACCAGTCTTTCACAGCTAATATTTTTGGAACCAGCACAAGCACCAGTTCTTTGGTTCTAACGAATGCCATCAAGACCAAAGGGGCTGGTTCAACCTACTTGACTGCTGGAACCATTAATGGTGCTGGCTTGATTACCACGCCATCCATCACCTTGATAGCTAATACTGGCATTGGGAACACGACCACGGGTAACCCAGATGGACTCAAGCTTGCAGCAAGATTGATTTCCGCCGACTCAACTGAGGGCAAGATTAGCATTAATAATACGCTGGGCACCGCTGTCACGGTCATGTCGCTCACATCGAAGGGGATGGCTGATCCGGGTGGTGCTCTCATCACATTCCGGCAGTCGGGTGGCGGAACGGTAACATTCAATACGGTGTCTTCGGCTGGCTCGCAGGACGGGTACGGTGTGATCTCGTTGACCAACACGGGGGTGGGAGGGGGAATCACCGTAACAGGTGGCTCCGGCGTGATAAGCCGGGTAGGCTCTACCATCACGGTCCAAACGACCCAGGGGGGAAACATACTGGTCAACACCCTCATTGACGCAAACACTGGTGACGGGAGAGTAGAACTTTTCTCCGATGGGTCGATCAGCGTTCCCGGCCTGATAACAGGTGGTGAGGCAATTTTATTGGCGCAAACAGGTATTGCTGCTAATACCTACATGCCCTCCGGTGTTGCTGCCACCAGCACAATCAGTGGGGACATCAGTATTAACAGTAATTTTTATGTAAAGCTAAACACTATTTCCGCACCGGGTAACCTTACTATTACTTCCAGCGGAAATATCAACCAAAACAATCCAATCACTGTTGCTGGCATTGCTTCATTCAATGCGGCAAATGGAA
>SYCV01000055.1 GCA_005786805.1 Planctomycetia bacterium
ATCTATCAGCCAAGATAAAGAATCCCATTTAATTATGATGATGTGTCACGGTCATCCGAATCGCAATGGGGTTTTCATCCGCCAATAGCTTTTCTGTTGTTGAATTCCTAGCAAGCTCACCACGGACAATGGGAATATTATCCGGTGCATCAACTCCAACCCTAACTTTGCTTCCCTGCACTTCAAGTATGGTAAGAACGATATCATTACCAATTCTGATTTGCTCGCCAACCTTCCTGGTTAAAACTAACATGCTGAAGACTCCTCCTTAAGTTAAAAAAATCATCGTGATTCAAGGTTTGACGCACCTTCACCACAACTTTCACAAAGCATAAAACCGCACACCATGCATTTGGACAACCCGCCCAGGGAAACCCATTTCCCAGTGCATAACGGACAAATTTTTGCCAAGGGGAGAAAAGCCTCCCCATCCAAAACAGTGTTATCGCAGGATTGCGACAGTGATTCATTGTTCATTAAAAAACCCTCAACTAACTATAGGCAACCAGCTAAAATGTTCATTTGTACACTATACATGATTTTTTTATTATTTTCAACCACACTGTTCATTCTTTCCTTTAACACTTACCATTTTGTAACTTACAACTTGCAAACTTTAATCACAGTTGGTCGGTTTCATTTGGAAGAACTGTTTATTCTTCAATAGACACCTTGTTTTAAGTGTTTGATTTTCAACCTTTGGCATATCCTCGCATGACAATTTCAAAAGAAAAGGTTGGCAGGCGAAATTTGTTTCCAACATTCCTAGCTTCCTTCTTGAATCCAACCAAGACTGCCCTTATAAACAGTTATTCGTGAAACGAGGGGTATTATTTCCCACCTTTGACTTTTATTTATCCGCGAGACAATTTGAGGAGTTTCAATCATGCGCATGTTTGGATTTTTGGCTTTGACAATAGGATTGGTCACCCTGGCAACCGCGCAGGAAAAGGAAAAAGCCGCTCCCCGAAGCCCAGCCGAATTAAAAGCAATTGAATCACTCCGTAAAATGGGAGCCTTGGTTTTGGAAGTCGCGCAAAATGACAACCACCTCGACATCTCCTACCTTCAACCCGATGAAAAATTTGGTGATGCCCACCTTGCCCCCATCAAGGAACTCAAGGGCGTTGTCCACCTTAATCTGCGAAATCAACCAGTCACCGATGCCCATTTGACTCACATCAAGTCAATCGACAGCCTCATAAAGTTGCACCTGGAAAAAACCAAGATAACCGACAAGGGAATTTCGGAACTCAAAGGGCTTAAAAATCTTGAATACCTCAACATTTATGGCACCGAGGTAACAGACGCTGGTGTTGCACAACTTGCGGATCTCAAGAAACTGAAAAAAGTGTTCCTGTGGCAAACCAAGGCAACCAAGGCAGGTGCTGCAAGCCTTGCCAAGGCGATTCCCGGTGTGGATGTAAATATGGGTTACGATGACATCAAGCTGCCCGAGCCGAAAAAAGATGAGCCAAAGAAAGACATGAAGAAGGAAGAAAAGAAGAAAGAAGAAAAGAAAAAAGACGACAAGAAAGCTGACACCAAAAAGGATGACAAGAAGGCTGATGCCGCCAAGGATGTAAAAAAGGAAGACAAGAAAGAAGATAAGAAGAAATAATTCCTCTAATCTTAAAATGCCCTGCCATCCGCGCGGGGCTTTTTTTATGCCCGCAAAGGCTGTTGATGATCATGGAAAACATGGAACAATTCAAATCGCTTGCCCTAATCTATCAGTAAACCTTTTATGGACTTGAGTCTTAATCAAACTAAAAACTTTTAAATCAACTCTTTTGCCCGTATCATTGCCTCATGATGCAATCGTATCTTCAATTAATCAGGCTGCCGTTATTACCCTCCGCGTTGGGCAACATTTGCCTGGGGGGGATTAGTGCGGGATTAACCTTTTCCGAAGTGGGAAACTTCATTCTTTTACTTTTTTCCTCCGCCTTTCTCTACACATCCGGAATGGCTTGGAACGATTTTTTTGATGCAAAAGTTGACGCGACTGAAAGGCCTGACCGCCCCATTCCCTCTGGAAGGGTAAGCAAAAGGCATGCTGCGATTTTTGCAACCATCCTGATGGTATCAGGCATGGCATGCGCGCTATCCATCGAATTACTTCGTGGGTTTTCCGGACATGCGCTAACCATGGCTTTATTGATTGCATTTTTCATACTGGCATATGATGGAGGTGGAAAAAACTTTTTATTCGGCCCGTTCCTCATGGGATCATGCAGATTTTTCAATGTGCTGCTGGGTTGGTCCGTTATTGCTCAACCCCTTCCAGATACGGCCTACCTCCAAGCGGGAATCATTGGGATCTACATCGTAGGGGTGACTTTGTACGCAAAGAACGAAGCGATACAAAGCAACCGTTTCGCGCTTATTTCCGCTAGCCTGGTAATTGTGATGGCACTTTTATTGGGATTGACTTTCCCCGGTCTTGCACCATTGGATAGCACTCCCCCCATGCTCTATCCATATTTATTCTTTTTGTTGCTGATCCGGATTTGCAACGCCCTTTTCAAGGGCATCAAGGCGCCAACACCCAGAAATGTTCAACTAGGCGTGGTCACATGCCTGAAATCAATGATGTTGCTGGATTGTTTGTTGGCGATCGGGGTCAGAGGTTGGGTTGGGCTTTTCATCCTATTACTTCTATTACCAAACCTGGTCTTGAATCGCTTTAAAAAATTGTACTCGACCTAGCAATTAATGTTTCTCATCATCGAGACCATCCAACTGGGAAAGGATATCACGCAGGTTTGCCCCATCAGAAATCCGGATCGAGACATTATTTTCTTCCATGAGCGAGGGTAACCCATGGTCTTCCAATTCAATGAACTCATCACTTCCAACTTCGGTTTTCTTCTTTTTATTGGAAGCCGGGGATGACTTTTTGGAGGAAGACTCATCAAGGATCGGAATGATACTTTCACCCATATCAAGTTCCAGATGAAATTCCTCGTTCTCCGTTTTGACATGGGCGGAAGGAATAGAACTTGATTTGCCATGCCTCCCCACAGGGTTTGGCTTATTTTTATCGGGCTTTATCGGATCAATCGGGTCTGAAACCACTGTGGGAATCACAACCTTGAAGGAAGAGGAACCTATCAACAAAAGGTCACCTTCACGCAGGATGGTGCTTTTCGTGATTTTCACCCCGTTCACAAAGGTCCCATTCACGCTTTGCAGATCTACCACAAACGCAAGGTCGTCTTTGAGCGTCAACTTGCAATGCCTGCGACTAACATTAGATGCGGGGATGCGAATTTTACATTCCTCGGAACGGCCAACCAAACTATCCCCATCCTTGACAACGATTCGCTGCCCGGGTTTGCCGTCTTTTAGGTGTTCCAGGAAAAGCCGCATTTTAATTAATTACCTTTGTCTCGATTTCAGAGCAAATAACACATCAATAAATTATATCAGAGAAAAAACATGATTCCAAATTTCCAACACCGCCCTGAAAACAAAAAGAGAGCGGGCGCCAAATCTGGCCCCACTCTCTTTGATTAATAATCAGGATTAATTGCCACCGGGTATGACCGAACTGGTGACAACCGTTGCGCCAGGTCGAATATTCGCGGTGCTTTCAAAAACGGGAGTCACGGAAACCCTCATTGACCTTCGATCCGATGAAAGCACGACTTGGGTGGTCATGTCCATGGCGTTTTTCATGAAGGACTGCACCCTGGTTTGATAAAGAATCTTGTCGTTTCCATCGTTTTTCGCAGGGGCTGGGGCCTCCATTTCCACGGGTATCGCACCACTCGCAATCGAGGTTCCCCTTTGGAATCCAGTGATTTCGGGATCAGCTATGTCACGAAGTTGGGTAGCCACATCCTTTGAAACCATCCGGATCTTTTCAGACCTGCTTGAAGGCCTAAGTGAGGGCGGCGGAACATATGCAAGTTCAGTCCTGCGACCTGATTCAACCTTGACCACCACGGAGGTGTTTTTGGTCAAATCCACAGAGTAAATATCCTCATGCTGCTGGTCGGTTCCCTGGTTACGGATGACACGAACCTGTGCTTTATCACCAAGTGGTTTGCCCCAGACTTTCTTGACCTTGATCTCATAATCGCCCTTGAAAGCCTCGGCTGCAGTGTATGTTTCCAAACCTGCCTCCGTCAATGAATCACCAAGGAATACACCACCCCCGATAGTCTGGGTGTTGGTTGGGTTGCAAACACTACCCACGGGTTCCTTGACCTGAAGATCGAGATCCGCATCACCCTGCCAAGCAAGCTTGATCACAAGATCCCTACGGCCCTTGTCTTTGATACCCATGGTCACATTTTGAACATTATCACCAGCATTCAGTTTAAGTTTTCTAGCAAGCGCCTCGGTCTTTACCTTGGCAAGTTCCTGCAGTTCCTTGTTGTCAGCGGGCCAATCCTGTTTCATAAGATTTCCTGCAGCCCAATCCATCGCCTTGGTGTCATCCGCCAGCTCCGCGAACTTGATGGCGGTTTCAAATGGGGCAGAGGTGTTGGGTTCCAGCGTGGCAGCCTGCTTGCAGAAAGCAAGGGCCATGCCATACCGTTTCATCTCGCCCATGGTCTTCGCAGCCTTGAGGAAACCATTTCCATCGGAAGGCTCAAGGTCGATTGCTGCAATTTCAGCACGCTCAATTTCCGCGGGTGAAGCACCACTTTCCCGCAGTGCGATCGCAAGGGCTTCATAAACCCAAGGTTTCACAACTATCCCCTTGCGGATGTTCGCCTTTAGGAAATCCGCTGCATGATCAAAGTAACGATTCATGGCAAGGAAATCTGAAATCGCAATCACCATGGAGGGATTATCACCTGCTTTTTCAAGTGCTTCCTGCCAGTAAGCCTGGGGATCGATCTTTAACTTGGCAGGATCAAGGTTTGGAACCGCTACCACCTTATTGCCCTTGTTATCAACTTTGTTCTCAACTATGACCTTACCTTCCTTGGGTTTGTCCAAGGCACCCATGCCCGCTGCGGCTCCACCAATGTTAATTACTGGAGCATACGCATTCGTATGTACCCTTGATGTTCCCTTCACAACCAAGGCATTCGCTGTCGAATAGAAACCAATCTGGTTTTTCTCAGGACCAGCGGCAGGGTCAGCGAGAGGATCAGCAGGTGTCGCGCCTGGTGCCGTAAGCTGGGATGCCCAATCCTTGTCACCATTACCCACAACGCCCCTGATGATAGTGATCAACACATCTGAAGAATTACCACCTTGCTGGCCAAACTGGGAACCTGCATTACCAAACTGGCCCTGCTGGCCAACTGCGCCGTTTTGACCAAAGTTTCCACCATTACCCGCCATGGCCATGCCACCACCAATACCAAGACCAGCGTTACCACCAAGAAGACCTGCGCCACCAAGGCCACCGCCAAGGCCGCCAAGCGCACCTTGACCACCACCACCGCCACCGATGGCACCAATACCACCAGCTAAAATGGCATTTCCAAAACCTTGATTCTGAACCGCCTGTTGGGCAAGTCCAAAGCTACCAGCCTGACCATACAAGGTAGCCTGTTGAAGACCGGCCTGTTGGTTGAATGCACTGGGGGGAGGATAAACCAAGTCAGCAACAGGATAGATGCGAACCACTTTTTCAGCGATGGAGGCAGCTCCAGTTGTAATTTCTATACTTTCCCTTCTGATCATGAATGTCGCAGTGGAACCTGCGGGAATCCTAGCAAGGATCTTTTTCAATACGGTTCCTACAGAACCATTTACTGGAGGAAGGGGCTTGTCAGCAGATGCCACAATCTGTGCGTTAACATCCATCACACCGTCTGCAGCAAAAGCTTTTTCATTGATGTCAAACTCAAGGTTATATACCCTGCTTAACTGCTCAAGTACTTCGGAAAGCTTGAAATCGCCATCCTTTAGGCCCGGCCAACGGACCTGCTTGAGAAGGGTGTTTTTAAGCTCGATTGTCCTCGGGAGTGGATTATCATCACCAAATGTGGAGGTTCCATACCTGGCTTTTCGCTTTTCGGAGAAATCGGCCCAATCCTTGTATTCTTTCCTGCGGGCGTAATAACCGGCATCGGGAAATACAATCTCAGGCTCATCAGGAAAAGGAACATGGGATCTTTCAACTTCAAACAGGGTCGCAAGCCATCGATCCTCACGAATACGCTTTAGGTCACGCATCTCACGCAGGTAAAACCCACGCTGCCCAACTGCATATGCTGAGGTAACCGCCTGGGGAACGGGTAGCCCAAGGTTAACCATATCTTGGCGGATCGCCTGGGCCTGCTTGCTTGCCTCCAGCTCACGAGCCTGGTTCATCAAGTTATGATAAACCCTCATTCTTTCAGTGATGCGTTCCTGCTGGTTCACAATCATTTTAGACTGTGCACTTCTTGCATCCGCGTTTGCTAGAAGTTGCAATCTTTCATCCTGATCGCTCTTGACCCTGCGGCCCTCACGCTTGACACTCTGAAGGGCCCTTTCAATACGGCCAACCAAGTTCGTCTGGGCTTTCGGGCTTAAATCAGGGTTGGTCTGGGTCGAATCAAGAATACGCTTTAACATCTCATAAGCACCATCCGGGTCACGGGTGACCAGACGATTGGCGTTTCGAATCATTTCATCAACGGTCTGAGTGGCCTGCTGGTCTGCAACCGCTCTTCTCGCCTCGGTTTCCTTGAGAATATCACCTTCATTAATACCTGCTGCGGGAGCTTGTGCTGGTGCTGGTAATACGGGCTTTTCTGCGCCATCCTTTTCAACAGGAACTTGGGCAACAGGGACTCTGATCTTTTTACCCTGGGCACCTATCCGCACGATGGTTTCATCCTTCGCAGGCTGGACTTCTTTTCGAATCTGCTGCAGGGTCAATTTACCATCACGCAATTTTTGAACCATATTCGAGCCATTTTTGGCTTCACCATCCTGGGGATCAATCTCAAGCGCCTGGTTGAACAATCTTGAGGCAGCATCAAACTTGTCTTCCCGAAGCGCCCACTGGGCCTTTTCCTTAAGATCACTGACTGCAATCTGGTTTTGCTCAGCGGCAAACGCAAGGGCCCTGTCCGCTTGAATCAACGCGGGAGTTTCCTTCACATTCTTCCACTGCTGCACAACCTGCAGCAAAAAGTAATTTTCAGGTTCAGATGCTGGAAC
>SYCV01000056.1 GCA_005786805.1 Planctomycetia bacterium
GATTGTGCTTGGTAATCGTAAATTAGTTTTTAAAGCTGTAAACAAGTGGACCCCGATGAGATATATGGCTGATGACAACTCTAGCAATTGCACAATAATTCTCATCCAAGCTGTCGCAGCTTTCAACCCCTGGAAGGGCATTCGATTTAGCACTTACTCTTTCACTTGCCTGATGAGGGCACTTTCAAGGCTGAATTATAAACATTCAGCTGATAAACTTGTGCAGTGCGAGTCATTGGATAACATGGTTACTAACAGCCTTGAGTTATCCTCAGGCTCTTCTAATTTTAGTCCGAAATCCAGTTCAATTGCCGACCTTGATAAATATTTTTCCAAAGATTGCGACATTCTTGATGACAGAGAAAAGCTAATTCTTAGGGAGAGATTTGGACTGGGCGACAAACCCCTTACAAGTCTCGAGGAAGTAGGCAAAATATTAAACCTTTCAAAGGAAAGAATTCGTCAAATTCAATTTACAGCTCTTGAAAAGCTTAGGAAAGTTTTGGTTCCCGCAGTCTCTTCCTGATTATGAATTTATTGAATTTTTTATGTTTACATGAGGTTTTAGTATGGGCTTTTCGGGTTGTTCTTTTGTGGTAATTGGGTCTTATGGTGGCATAGGGTCTACCATTTGCAAGTCTCTTAAAAGTAGTGGCGCTGAGGTGCTTATTGCAGGCAAAAATCTTAAAAAGCTAGAAGATCTTTCCTCTGAGATTTCAGCGCCTTATTATCAGGTTGACGCTTCCAGTTTTGATCAAGTTGATTCCTTGTTAGAGTATTCCAAGTCGAAATTAGGAAAAATTAGTGGTATTGTTAATTGTTGTGGTTCTCTCTTATTAAAGCCTGCTCATTTAACTTCAGAAACCGAATATCTCTCGATTATTCAGACTAATTTAACTACTGCATTTGCCTCCATTAGAAGTGGTGCTAAAGCCATGTCACCTGAGGGCGGTTCTATTCTTCTTATTTCTTCTGCTGCGGCAAATATTGGCTTGTCAAGTCATGAGGCAATTGCCTGTGCTAAGGCAGGAATTATTGGCCTTACCAAATCAGCGGCTGCAACTTATGCAGCTAAAAATATAAGGGTAAATTGCATAGCTCCAGGTTTGGTCAGCACTCCACTCACAGCGAATATTACAAAAAATGAAAACGCATTAAAAACATCCATTTCCATGCATCCTATAGGAAAGATTGGCCAACCTGCAGACATTGCATCCGGTGCTTTATGGCTTTTGGACCCTTTAAACTCATGGGTTACTGGTCAAACCCTAGTAATTGACGGCGGACTCTCCACTCTCAAAACAAGACCTTAATCTCTTTATCTTACAGCCGAATATTTTTTATTTTATTTCATTTCGGTTTCTAACCTGTTTTTGATTTCCAAATTCTAAACCATTAGGTTATTTTGACTTGAATCATTCCTTGGCAAATGGAGATTCAGTAATGTTTCGCTTTTTTACTTTTTACGGCAAATTCTTTATTTTATTAATTACTTGTTCAGGAATGTCTTCCTTAGCCCAAACTGGATTGTGTGAAAATCCAAATGACAAATCTAACTGGAAGTCGCTTTTTGATGGAAAAACACTTAAAGGATGGAAACAATCTGACTTTTTCAAGCCCGGAAAAAGTTCTGTAAAGGATGGCTCGATCATCCTTGAAAAAGGCTCCAAGATGACAGGCATCACATATGATGGAAAAGATTTTCCGAAAATGAATTACGAAGTCAGCTTGGAAGGCAAACGGGTTGAAGGTCGTGATTTCTTCTGCACAACCACATTTCCAGTTGGCGATTCATTCTGCTCTTTTGTAGTCGGCGGCTGGGGTGGTTCAGTTACCGGACTATCCAGCATTGATGGCATCGATGCCTCCGAAAACCAAACAGGCCAGGGCATCGAATATAAGAATGACCAATGGTATAAGATTCGCATCAGAGTGACTGAAAAAAGATTGGAAACATGGGTTGACAAAGAACAGGTGGTCGATCTTGACACTTCAGAAGTGAAGCTAGGAATCCGTATTGAATGCAATGTTTCCACACCTTTTGGCATTGCGTCGTATGACACCGTAGGCGCCTTGAAAGATATAAAGGTGCGTAATCTAGACCAAGCTGAAATAAAAGAAATCTCGAAAAAGAATTTAAAGAAATAAACAATAGGACCAAAATATGACAAACAAAGCTGCTATTGTCACAGGCGGTGGCACGGGTATTGGTAAATCCACATCTCTGCTTCTTGCCTCAAAGGGATTTAAAGTTGTTGTCAACTACTCCCGTTCAGCCAAGGATGCTGAAGATACATGTTCAGAAATCATAAAGCTTGGTGGGCAAGCTATCCCATTCAAAGCAGATGTTTCAAATGACCAGCAGGTCAGGGATATGGCAAAGCAATGCGCAAGCTTGTTTGGTGGGATTGATGTGTTGGTGAATAATGCTGGAACCACTCATTTCATTGAACATACCGATCTCGAGGCCCTCACTGATCAAGTGTGGGATGATATTTTTTCCGTAAACATGAAGGGAACATTTTACGCCTGCAGGGCTGTAATGCCGGAATTAAAAAAATCCAAGGGCAACATTGTAAATGTGACATCCGTTGCTGGATTAGCAGGTAATGGTAGTTCCATGCCATACGCCATGAGCAAGGCGGCATTGAATTGCATGACGAAATCACTGGCCAAGTCATTTGCGCCTGATGTTCGAGTTAATGCAGTTGCACCTGGCCCTGTGCTGACCCGATGGCTTAAGCCTCATCCAAAAATGATAGAACAATCACTAGCTTTAACCCCCATGAAAAGAGCCTCAACCGGCGAGGACATAGCAGCCGCCATTGTTTTTCTGGCAACTGGCACCAACCTTATGACAGGCCAGGTTGTAGTGGTTGATGGCGGCAGAACCATGTAATTAATTTCCAAATCAGAAAAAGCAAATTACTTATTTCAATTGACTTATCCTAAATTTTAATGGTAAATTTAAACGATATGAACGATTTAAGGAGTTTTACATGGTTTCCTCGTTAGTTCGAAATGTTTCTTTTATGATTTTATTTTCATCCACCACTCTTATGGCGGCTGACAGCACATCTTGGAATCAATGGCGTGGCCCCTCAAGAACTGGTTTTTATTTAGGCGAATTATTTCCAAGTAATTTATCCAAGGACTCATTGAAATTATCTTGGAAAGTTTCATTGGGGCCAAGCTATTCGGGCCCTGTTGTATCTGATCAATTTGTATTCACCACTGAAACCAAAAACAAAGAGTTCGAAGTAGCTCATGCGTATGATCGTAAAACCGGCAAGGAAATCTGGTCCACAGAGTGGAAAGGCTCCATGTCTGTGCCATTTTTTGCAGGATCAAATGGTAGCTGGATAAGATCGACTCCTGCATTTGATGGTGAGAACCTTTTTGTGGCGGGCATGAAGGATTTACTCGTCTGCCTGGATGCCAAAAATGGCAAGGAAAAGTGGCGAATAGATTTTGTCGAACAATTCAAGACACCAGTCCCAAGTTTCGGTTTTGTTTCCTCTCCCTTGGTTGATGGTAATGTTCTTTATGTTCAAGCAGGGGCATCCGTTTTTAAATTAGACAAAAAAAACGGTTCCGTTATTTGGAGGTCGATGAAAGATTCTGGAGGAATGAATGGCAGCGCATTTTCCTCGCCGTTTGTTTGTGAAATAGCGGGTCAAAAACAACTTCTTGTTCAGACAAGGGAAAAGCTTGCAGGTTTGAATCCCGATACCGGTGAGGCCATATGGTCGAAGACAGTTCCTTCATTCAGGGGCATGAACATTTTTACCCCAGTGGTCTCAGGTGATAATATTTTTGCAAGCACATATCAAAACAAATCATGGTTATACTCTGTAAAAAAGGGTGATAATGGTTTTTCTGTTAACGATGTATGGGAAAATAAATTGCAAGGATACATGTCGACCCCAGTCATAATCAATGGTTTTGCATACATGCATTTGCAAAATCAAAGATTTTCTTGCATTGATTTATCAAGTGGTGAGACTAAATGGACCTCATCAAAGTCTTTTGGCAAGTACTGGAGTTTGGTCGCCCACAAAAACCGAATCCTTGCCTTGGATCAAAAAGGCATACTTTATTTGATTGAAGCAGATCCGAAAGAGTTAAAAATACTTGACACCAGGGAAATAGCCGAAAGTGAATCTTGGGCTCATCTTGCTATCAGTGGGGATCAAATTTTCATAAGGGACCTTAAAAATCTCTCTGTTTTCCAATTCCAGAATTGACGGGTCTACATGGTTTCCTCTGTTCCAGAAATTAGAATCTCCAATTGCAACAATCATCCAGTTAATAATGAGGGGGAATTTGTTCTCTACTGGATGATCGCAAATCGGAGAATCGAGTCAAATTATAGTATTCAACGAGCTATCGAATGGTCACTTGAATTAAAAAAACCTCTTCTGATTTTTGAACCCCTCAGAATTAATTACAAATGGGCAAGCCGAAGATTACATAAATTTGTCATTGATGGAATGAAAGACAATTCAAATTTAATTGATGCTGAAAATAACAAGGGTATATTTTATTATCCGTATTTGGAACCGACCCGCGGCGCACAAACCGGATTACTGGAAACGCTTTCAAAAAAAGCATGTATGGTTGTTACTGATGATTTCCCTTGTTTTTTTATCCCTGCTATGATTCGCTTGACCGGTAGTCAGATTCCAGTGCTCCTTGAGTCAGTTGATTCCAACGGTATTCTTCCACTTAGAGCCACCGACCGTATCTTTTCTACTGCTTTTTCATTCCGAGCATATCTGCACAACAATCTCAAGGATCACCTCGGATATTTTCCCAAACAAAACCCATTGACTGGAATCAATCTTCCCGAATTAAAACGATTACCAGAGGATATCAGCAAAAAATGGCCCTCGGCTCTACCAATTCTAAAGTCAAAAGAATCCAGTTTTCTTTCAAATCTGGATATTGGTCATTCTGTGAAAGAATCATTCACTTCAGGGGGTTCGAAAGCAGGCAAGAAGGCCCTGGATCTTTTCTTAAAATCAAAACTTTTCCAGTACAAGGATCTAGGAAACGATCCTGATGAAGATGTTAGAAGTGGTTTATCCCCCTACTTGCATTTCGGACACATTTCCGCCCATCAAATATTCAAGCAACTTGCTAAACAAGAGGAATGGAACCCAAGTCATTTATCTGCAAAAGGTGGAGGCAAAAGAGAGGGGTGGTGGAATATGAGTCCAGCAGCGGAATCGTTCCTCGATGAGTTCATAACTTGGCGAGAAATCGGCTATAACATGTGCTCAAAAAACACAAATTATCACCGCTATGATTCGCTTCCCTCCTGGGCAAAGGAAACTCTTAAAAAACATTCAAAAGATAAAAGACAATACACATACTCCCTTGAAGAGTTTGAGTCGTGCAAAACCCATGACCAGTTATGGAATGCCGCCCAAAACCAATTGAACCAGGAGGGCAGAATTCATAATTACCTCAGGATGCTTTGGGGCAAAAAAATCCTTGAATGGTCTGAAACCCCTCAACATGCGCTTAAGATAATGATTGAATTGAACAACAAATTGGCTCTCGATGGTCGCAACCCAAACTCCTACAGTGGTATATTTTGGGTTTTGGGACGATATGATCGCCCCTGGGGTCCTGAAAGACCCATCTTTGGTTCAATCCGGTATATGAGTTCTGTCAACACACAGAAAAAACTCAACTTAAAGAAGTATCTTCAAAAATATTCTTTGAATAATGTGAACAAACAGGGCGAGTTTGATTTTTCATAATTTTATATAATTTGAATCATGAAAAAAAAATGCTGGGTTATCTATATCTTAAGGTGCTCGGACAACTCTCTTTACACAGGGATAAGCAAAGACATCAGCAAAAGGCTTTTGGCGCATAATTCTGGAAAAGCATCCCGCTACACCAGATGCAGGCGGCCCGTTCATATCGTTTATATCCAGCAAAACATGTCGCACTCTGCTGCTTTAAAACGCGAATATCAAATCAAGGCCATGAACAAGAAGCAAAAAGAAAATCTTATCATTAAAAATTCATGATCCATTTCCAGATATTCCTCACTATCCTGAAAATTGACCATATATCAACTTCGATCTTTCGCAGACCCAGCGTTTGAAGTAATTTATAAATTGGGAAACTCAAATATACACAAGGGCAATTTCAATGTTCAGGTTTTCAATTGCAATAATTTCATCATTGGTTTTTGCTTTTCTATCAGCCTTGGGGGATGAAAAACAAAAAGATAATGTCACAAAACCAATCAAGGCACTTCTAGTCACCGGTGGTTGCTGTCATGATTATGAACGACAAAAATTAATTCTTACCAAGGGTATTTCTGCAAGGGCCAATGTGGAGTGGACCATAGTTCATCAAGGCGGAAGCGCGACAAATTCAAAAATACCACTGTACGAAAATCCTGATTGGGCCAAAGGTTTTGATGTTGTGGTTCACAATGAATGTTTTGCCGATGTCAAGGATCCGGCTTGGGTTGAAACGATTCTTAAACCACACCGGGAGGGCCTACCCGCTGTGCTGATTCATTGTTCCATGCATTGTTACCGCACAGGGACGGATAAATGGTTTGAATTCACCGGAGTTCAATCCCCCGGTCATGGTCCGCATTATGGTTATACTGTTAAAAATTTGAGTAAGAATCACCCGATAATGAAAGGGTTTGGAGACACTTGGACAGTGGGAAAAGGCGAACTTTACCACACTGTTAAGGTTTGGCCTCGGGCTGTACCTCTGGCAGAAGCACCTAAAAAAGCTGATGGACAACCACAGGTGTGCATTTGGACCAATGAGTACGGCAAAGGCAAGGTTTTTGCAACCACGATCGGCCATTACAATGAAACCATGGTTGATCCGACCTACCTCGATACCGTCACAAAAGGATTATTGTGGAGCGTGGGCAAAAATGCTGACGATGATTTCAAAAAAACTGATGAGAAAACGAACAATGAAATCAAGTCTTTGGCCAACATTGAAATCAAGATAAAACCTGAGCCAGCAAAGCCGGCTCAAACTTGCTGCAAGGAGGGAAACCTTGCCTTTGGAAAAGCAACCAAGGCATCTTCCGAAGAAAAAAATAAAAACAATTTTTCCAAAAATGCTGTCGATGGGGATTTAAGCTCCCGTTGGTGCGCATCATCAGGGGCAAAAAATGAATGGTGGCAGGTTGACTTGGGGAAGCCTGAAAAAATCAGTGGGATCCGCATTCATTGGGAAAAACCTAACACCATTTACCAATATAAAATTGAAAGTTCGAACGATCAAAATCAATGGACTATGGTCTTTGATAACTCCAGCAATAATAAAAAACAAAGAATTATCCCGCACATTGTTGACATAAAAGAAGCTCGTTACATAAAGGTCACAAGTGTTGGTGCAAATTCTGGAAATTGGGCCTCAATTTGGGAGTTTGAAGCTTATTCAGACAAAATGCCTGAGCTTCCCAAAGATATTGTCCTTAATAATCAAGTTAACCTCCAGGGAAACAATGCAGACGTGACCTTGGCCGACATCAAAGCGCCCGATGATTTTGAGGTATCAATATTTGGAAAACCTCCAGAAGTAAATTACCCGGTATGCATCACCACTGCATCACCGGGTGAATTGTTTGTTGGGGTTGATGAACAGGGTTCACTGGGAAAAGAAAAAGGACGGGGAAAAATCCTCAGGTGTGTCGACACGGATAAAGATGGGAAAGCGGACAAATTCAACACTTTCGCCACCGTGGATCATCCCAGGGGACTATTCTACGACAAAGGTTCCCTTTGGGTATTGCATCCTCCTTTTCTTAGCGTTTTCCATGATGACAATCTTGATGGTGTTTCTGACAGACAAGAAATTTTGATCACAGGAATCAGCACGGATCAGGTTTCAAAACGAGGCGCGGATCACACAACCAACAACATTCAAATGGGTATTGATGGTTGGATCTATATCGCGGTTGGTGATTTTGGATTTTATGAAGCCAAAGGAAAGGACGGAACAACTTTAAGCAGGCGAGGAGGCGGTGTGGTTAGAGTACGCCCGGATGGCAAAGACATGGAGATTTATGCCTGGGGATTACGAAATATTCTTGATGTATGCATTGATCCATTCATGAATATTTTCACGAGGGACAACACAAATGATGGCGGTGGCTGGAACATCCGTGTCAGTCACATAATTCAATCAGGGGAGTATGGATATCCAAGCCTCTACATGAATTTCGCTGATGAAATAATGCCTCCTTTGGGCGACTACGGCGGTGGATCTGGTTGCGGGGGTGTTTATATTCATGACCATCGTTGGCCAAAACCCTTTGGAAATTCAGCTTTTACCTGTGACTGGGGTAGGAGTGAAGTTTACAGGCATTCACTGGTACCAAACGGTGCCAGCTTCAACCCTCATCAGGAAGTGTTTTTAAAAATTCCGAGGCCCACTGACGCTGACATTGATTCCAGTGGAGTGCTTTATGTAAGTAGTTGGAAAAATGGAGGTTTTAATTTCTCAGGGCCAAATGTGGGTTTCATAGCAAGAATCATTCCTAAGGGATTCCATCCCTCATCATTGCAGGACCTTGAAAATTTATCAGTCGAGACCCTAATTGATAGCATTAATAATCCAAGTGCAGTTCAAAGATTAAAAATTCAACGCGAAATTTTAAGAAGGGGTAAAAACCCAACAACTTCCAAAAAATTGGAAACCCTCGCATCCAATAAGGTTTTAAGCCCAGAGGTTAGAGTTGCAGCCCTATACACCTTAAAGCAACTTGATGGGGCCCAGGCAAATTCTTTTCTTGTCTCAATTTGTTCAGACTCCGAAATGCAAGAACATGCGTTTCGGGTGTTGACAGATAGGCAAAAGGAACTTTACATCCCAGTGGATGATAAAAAAAACCCTATTCCAACTGATATTTTCGCAAACGCACTCAAAGGAAAAAACTTAAAAGCGAAGGCACAAGCACTCATATCGTTGGGAAGACTCCGTGATAATTCATTGGCAAAAGAAATGATTTCATTAACCAAAAGACCAACAGGCCAAAGCTCACCCAAGGAAACGATAAATCATTCCCAACCGGACCTAGACCGTGTTATTCCACATCTTGCAGTGCGTAGTCTCATTGAATCTGAATCCACCCAGACTTGCTTGGATTCAATCGATGGTGAATTTTCAAATGGAGCTTTTTGGGCACTTAGGTACTTGCATAATGATAAAGCTGTTTCGGGCTTGATTCAAAAGTACAATTCATCATCAAGTAATTCTGTCAAATTAGATATCCTAACAACTCTCGCGAGGCTTTATTTCAAGGAGGGCACCTATAAAGGCGATTGGTGGGGGACAAGACCTGATAGCAGTGGGCCATATTACGACAGGCAACCATGGGAACAGTCCAATAGAATTGAAATCTTTCTCAAATCCGCCTTGATAGGTTTGGACGAAAAATCCAAATCGGAACTCGGAAGGCAATTGGCCCTTCATAAAATCCCAATTACTGAAAGTGGATTAGCCTCTTCAAACAAAAAGTTGGATGATCAAAAACCGATCGTTATTCCAACCTTAAATCCAAAAGATCCAAACCTAATTGGAAACCTGAGTTATGAATCCTCCATGAGTCGAGCGATGGTTGCCAAGGGACTTCCAGAAAAAGGCAAAATCATTTTCAACACGAACACTTGTTCCTCTTGCCATACTGATTCAAATGGAATGATGCCAAAAGGCCCCCATTTGGTCGACATTGGGAAGCGCTATAAAAGGAACGAAATCATTGAATCAATTTTAAAACCTGATTCGAAGATAGCACAGGGGTTTGAGACGAATGCTTTCTCCACTAAAGATGGGAAAGTTATAACCGGATTCATTGTAAGTGAAAGTGCGCAAAATTTCCTGCTACGCCAAAATAACGGCATTGCCGTGGAAATCAAAAAAAACTCAGTTGAGGAACGAACTCCCCTAAAAAACTCAATGATGCCTATCGGACTGGTGAACAATCTTACTCCGGAACAATTGGCTGATTTGATTTCCTACCTCGAATCATTGAATGGTTCGACAGTAAGCAAATAGAATTTTTGCCAGTTTGGATTATTAAACTGGCCAATCAATTTAAATCTAGGTACCTTGCACTATTCAATCAACCCAAGGAGAATTTCAAATGCGATATTCATTCAAGATTATTCAAAGCATGGTTTTTATGTCATTGTTTGGTTTTGTTTGCTCAACCTTGAACATAAGAGCACAGGAATCAGCAAAACTGGTCACAGGGGAAGGTGAGGGCTGGGTTAACCTTACTGAGAGTGATTTTCAGAATGTAAACACAGATCCAGACACATGGAAATGGAAAGATGGCACGCTTTATTGCAAAGGTACCCCAGTTGGCGTGACCAGGAGCAAAAAAAAATACACTAATTTTGAAATGGTCGCACAATGGCGGCATATGAAGCATGCGGGAAATTCTGGAATATTCCTGTGGGCCAGTGACGAAGGATTGGAAGGTCTTAAACCTAACCAGCTTCCCAAGGTCGGCATCGAAGTCCAAATCCTGGATCATGGTTATGCTGAAAATTATGAGAAAGCAAACAAAAAGAAATCAGACTGGTTCACCACACATGGAGATGTGTTTCCCGTTGGAAAATCGAAAATGACTCCTTTTGAACCAAAATCACCAAAAGGCAACCGTAGTTTTCCCTCCAAAAATCTTTCAAAGGGCGTTGGCGAATGGAATCATTATTACATCAAGGCCATCAATGGCGAAGTTCGGCTTCATGTCAACGGTGAACAAGTTTCCGGCGGGAAAGATTGCGACCCCAAAACAGGCTATATTTGTCTTGAATCCGAAGGTGCTCCAATTGAGTTTAAAGGACTCAAAATCAGGGAACTTCCTTGAAAATAAAATGTTTCATATTTGCCAAAAGGAGACCAATTAATGACTCGCAAGATTTCCAGAAGAAAATTCATCAAAGCCACCCTGGCTGGCGCATCTAGTCAAGGCTTGTTTGCGCCAAATTATATCCGGGCAAAAGATAGCTACAACAAATTGAACATTGCGATTGTTGGAGCTGGTGGACGAGGAGCTGGAAATCTTGCGGGCGTCGCTTCCGAAAACATTGTCGCTCTTTGCGATGTGAACTCTGAAGCTGTTGATAAGGCCTTTGTCACCCACAACAAGGCTAAAAAATACTCGGATTTCAGAAAACTTTTTGAAAATGCAAAAGATTTTGACGCGGTTGTCGTTAGCACATGTGAGCATACGCACGCGTTTGTCACCCTGGCGGCATTGAAATCTGGAAAACATGTCTATTGCGAAAAACCTCTTACACACAGTATTTGGGAAGCCCGACTGATAAGAGAAGTCGCTTCAAAAACTACTGTCGCAACTCAAATGGGTATTCAAATCCATGCCGGTGAAAATTATCGTCGAGTTGTTGAACTAATCCAAACCAATGCAATCGGTCCGGTAAGGGAGGTTCATGTATGGGTTGGAAGGGCATGGGGTTTACAATCAAAGGAGGATGCCAAAAAGAACGGTGACATAGTCCATGTGATGGAGAGACCCAAGGAAACCAATCCGACCCCTACTGGACTTGATTGGGACCTTTGGGTTGGGCCCGCACCATTCAGGCCATTCAACACAGTTTATTTTCCCGGACCTAAATGGTATCGTTGGTGGGATTTTGGAAATGGCACAATGTCAGACCTTGGCAGCCATTGGAACGACCTTCCATTCTGGGCGCTAAAACTTAAGTCACCAATATCCATTGAAGCAACCGGGCCGATACCCCATCCGGAAATCGCCCCAGCATCCATGCAAGCCACTTACGAATTTCCAGCCAGAGGTGAAATGCCTCCAGTGAAAATGACCTGGTATCAGGGGGCAAACAAACCACGGCATTTAGCCGAAGGCAAAATTCCCTCCTGGAACAGCGGAGTTTTATTCGTTGGAGACAAAGGGATGTTGCTTTCAGACTACGGCAAACATATTCTCTTGCCTGAGAAGGAATTCGCCGGTTTTAAAAGACCTGATCCTTTCATCCCAAAATCCATTGGTCATCACGCGGAATGGTTGCAGGCTTGCAAAACCGGCTCGCCTACGACATGTAATTTTGAGTATTCCGGCTGGCTTACAGAATCAAACCATCTGGGTAATGTTGCGTTTAGGGCAGGAAAAAAACTTATCTGGGATTCGGAAAAATTAAAAGCCACCAATTGCCCGGAATCTGATGGTTTAATTAAAAGGGAATATCGCAAAGGCTGGATTCTGTCATAATTTAAAATCCTCTGCTCAGTTCTAGGAAGAAAATGATCACAGACAAAGAACCGGTCCCCCATAATGATAACTCAAGAATTGGGTTTGTCTTTTTCTTTTTTTATGTGGCAATCTATTGCGCATTTGTTTTTTTGAATGCTTTTTTTCCTGAAAAAATGGCTACCGTGACCTTTGCTGAGGTGAACCTTCCTGTAATTTATGGT
The DNA here is from genome assembly GCA_005786805.1 of Planctomycetia bacterium. Taxonomy (GTDB): domain Bacteria; phylum Planctomycetota; class Planctomycetia; order Gemmatales; family Gemmataceae; genus UBA969. Next base: position 12,463 of record SYCV01000056.1, read on the forward strand.
TTTGTTTTAATTACCAGCGCGGTTCTTCTCGCCTTGATATACAGTTGGATTTTGCGGAATAAAGGTAAAAAAACCGGAGATGGCACCCCGTGATACACGAAGCTTCCTGGATTGCAGTCCTGATTTTTGGATTATTTGTCGCATTCACCCTGGGAATTAGTTTCGCCTTCGCGGGAAAAACCAAATCCTCCCAAGGTTATTTTGCTGCGCACGGCGAGGTTCATTGGATTGTGAACGGCGTTGCATTCGCTGGAGACTACCTTAGTGCTGCTTCTTTCCTTGGCATTTGTGGAATGATAGCATTTTTTGGATATGATGGTTTCCTGTATTCGATTGGTTATTTAGCCGGTTGGGTGGTGGCGTTATTTGTCATTGCAGAACCGATAAAAAGGTTGGGAAAATTCACTTTTGCTGACGCCTTGGATTCTAAGTTTAATTCCCGGGGGATTAAATTTGTTGCCGCTGTAAGCACTCTTTGCGTGAGCATTTTCTACCTGATCCCCCAAATGGTTGGAGCTGGCGTATTAATCCAGCCCCTTCTTGGATTCCCACACTATGCGGGGGTTCTAATTGTTGGCACCGTCGTGACATTAATTGTCACAACAGCCGGCATGGTTAGCACCACTTATGTTCAATTTCTTAAAGGCTCATTGCTTGTTATTTTTAGTTTCATTTTGGTAGTGATGATTTTAAACCGTGGCCTAAAAGTGGATATGCGGCATGATCATCAAAACAGCCATCAATTAAAAACAATCGGCCCCTTGAATGAGAGTACACTTTCAAAACCGAAGGAGATGGGATTTGAAAACTCAGAAGTCATTGAGAATGAAGGGCCCTGGAAAAACAAACCCTTTTTAAGAATTCTCGACAACTCCTCAAAACAAATTTCTTATTGGAAAATTGAGAAATCAAAAACTGATCCCGGCTATTTCTACCTTTATGAAACGCAGACTGTTTTATCAGACATAAAAGCCGGGACTAAACCAATTGTCAATGGTTTACCAAAAGGAAAAGGGAATAATGAAGGCGACCTTTGGCCAGTTGGAACTATTTCACGATTGCCAGGGAATATCAAGGAAACCGGACCACTCGGGCCGGTTGAATTTATCCGAAACATCCAGGAAAGCGAAATTGTTTTATGGGGAAATGACAAGATAAAAACCGATGACAACACAACCATCACCATTTATTTTCCAAAACCCACAGAGGGAAAGGACATCCTCAGTCCTGGAAATCACCCATCGTTCAAGGGTATTCGAAGCGAAAAATTCAGCGACAAGTTGAATTTTATTTCCCTAATGCTTGCTCTCTTTTGCGGAACAGCATCATTACCTCATATTTTAATCCGCTATTACACAGTTAAAAGCCAGTCTTGCGCTCGAAACAGCACTGTTGTTGGTATCGCCACGATCGGCCTTTTCTACCTTTTGACATTGATCCTTGGCCTGGGGGCAATGACAAGTGGGGCTCTTGATGTAAGTGATAGCAACATGGCGGCGCCACTTCTTGCCAGAAGTTTCGGGGAGATAATGTTCGCAATGATTTCAGCTATCGCATTTACCACGGTCCTTGGAACGGTTAGCGGTCTGATTGTTGCGGCTAGTGGTGCCGTTGTGCACGACTTGCTTCTTGGATTCCTTAACATCCAAATGACCGATGATGCGAAGGTAAAAACCGGCAAAATAGCTTGTGTTTTTGTTGGCATTATAGCAATCATACTTGGGATTATATTCCAAAAAATGAATGTGAATTATCTTGTGGGCTGGGCCTTCAGTGTTGCCGCCAGTGCAAATCTTCCATCACTCGTGATGCTTTTGTTCTGGAAAAAAACAACAAAAGAGGGAGTCATTAGTGCGGTCTTGGTGGGTATGCTGACATCACTTGGATGGATTTTATCTTCAGGAGACACTTTCAAGGATGTTTACGGCCTTCCTCCTGAAAACGCGCTGGTACCATTCAGTCAACCTGGAATTGTAACCATCCCATTAGGTTTTATAATCTTGGTTCTGGTGTCATTATTGACATCAGCAAAGAAACCCGTGACTGCTTGAAATACTTGATTCTATTTAAACCGAAACAATAAAGTCATAAATCACATGTGAACCAACAGCTATTCCAAATCCCCTTGACATGTAGACCGCACAAAAATACATGCCCGCCAAAGCTCTAAAAAGAAATATATCAAATTTAAAAATCTCCCCATGAACCCCCACATGATGCGACACGGCAAAACCAAGTGAGGAAATCACAAAAGCGAGGGGCAATGATGGAAACATGTTGCTTGGAAAAATCAGCATCAATAAATGGACCCCAAGTAGCCTGAAAATAGCTTCTTCATAAATACCTGCGCCAAGATAGGTAACCCAAGCCGATGAAATTCCACCTGAGGCATCCACTCCCGAAGCAAGGAATCCCTTTGTCCAAGCACTTGCAACCAGCCATAAAATCATGCCGAAAATCCCACTCTCCAAAATCATTCCAGTAATAGTTTCGAGATTTTCCTGGGGTCTGCTCCACCATCTTAAGAAACTCTGGAATGCATAAAAACAAATAAGAAAAACAGGAGGTAACCAGATCAGGTTGACGCCATAGGCGGAAAGACTCTGTCTAAGCCAACCATCTGCGCCATTCCGCACCCCATCCACATGGTTGCAATTGCAATACCAAACTGCCGTTTCATATAAGACAACTATCGGGAGTAAAAAGATGAAGTTAGGCCAGGGATGCCTTGTTGCTTCGACATAAGTTGTATATCGCCTGGTAAACATTTTTCCGACCTTTGTTAGTGCAAAATCCACTCTGGAAACTCAGACCCAATAAGATCATCTGTTTCCTTTTGGGAGAGACAGCGAAGCACCGCGGGTGAAGTTCGGCCCGCTAAGTCAAGAATTTTTGGCTGGGGGAGATAACTTCCATCCGGGCCTCTTAATACAGCGACAATTTGATTATTTGGTTCAACTGCCAATCCTCTTGGAGTTGGAGTCGCCAAAACCACCCCTAGGGAGCCATCTGATAATTCAATTGAGGTTCCAGAAGGACAAAATGACACGGCCAATAAATAGCTGGCATAGACTTTGTCAAGTTTGCCATTTTCACCATCCATCAGGACAGATGTCAAAGCCCCCTTGAAGTTCAATGGTTTTTCCGGCGAGGAGGACATGCATCTTGCAATGTAACGCTCACAAACAGCAAGAAACCTTATTACTGGGGAAATCTCCACACCTTTTACACCTGAGGGAAAACCGGATCCATCGATATTTTCATGGTGAGATAATGCGGCTTCGGCAAACAGGGGGATCTGTGGGAACGCATCACGGAGAAGTTCAGCCCCGATAAAACAATGTGATTCGTGAATGCGGGAGGTCCTTGCATTCTGACGCTCGGGTTCAATAAAACCAGAGGATTGAATCTTCAACATTCCAATATCAAGAAACATTGCAGCCCCGACAATTTCAATCGTAGCAATTCGCAATTGAGGATCCTGAAAAACCACCCTTGCAACAACTCTTGCAAAATTCAATCCTTTGCAGGCCACATATCTGAAAGGAAAATCAACATCTTCCCGAAGAAATCTTAGTGACTCCCCATTTCGAACTTCCTGCAAAATATCATCCACAATCAACTGAACATCAGAAAATTCAACAATTAATCCCGAAAGAACTTGGTTGTATAGCTCCACTAGTTTATCAATTTTTTGTAATTCTTTTTCCTTTGCAACAGAAGCTTGCTTTAAAATTCTCAGTCGTTGGGAAATCACTTGAAAGATCGCCTCTATCCCGGCACAAAGCTGCAACTGCCCCGAGGGAGATTCAGGAAAATTTGGAATCATTCGAAGTGCAGTATCAGCCATCGCAGCAGTTTCACGATACAACTTGAACATCGCACCAGAATCTTGAATGCCTTTTTTTGTGAAACTTTCATCATTTGTTCGATATAGCGAAAAGACATTTGCGAGATTTTTCAATTCCAAAACCAAGTCACGCCCATGCAACAACAGTTCCCTGGCTTTAGATGTAAGCTGGAAAGGCAGTCTTGGAACTTGGGTTTTATTGACCTCTTCAGTCAATAAAGAATCACAATCATTTGAAACATCAAGTTTGGATGTTAATTGACTTTTTCTGGAAAAGATATCATCACATCCAAGATCAAGTTTCTGC